>NZ_MTCA01000219.1:0-5162 GCF_002150205.1 Flavobacterium sp. FPG59
TCTCTAGCTTCAGTATCGATTACATTAAAAAGAAGTAAGCTAAATGCAGTTGATATGGTAATTCCAATCAATGCTGATAAAAAGTATGTAGTAAACGCTTCTTTATAAGAAAATTTGTTTTGCATTTCTTTTTTTGTAGCGCTTAGTAAAATGATACCTATTAATAAATATACACCAAGAATTCCAAATCCAAGACCGATGTTTACAAATAAATTTATGTCAATCACATACATAAATGTGGTTGCGAAAACTCCAAATAAAGCAGAAATAATACCGTATTTAACTGCGTTTTTTTTAATAATTTCGTTGATCATTTTAGTTAGTTTTAAAATTAATCTACAAATATAACAATTCCCAATATATTCAACACTAAAAAACGTTTTTTGAGTTCATATAAAAAAAGTGAAACAAAGATTTGTTTATTGAAAAAATAGTGTAAATTTGCAGACTCAAAATAAAAGTATAAAAACAAAAAGTTATGAGGAGTTTATACCTTTTCTGTAAAAAGAAAAGCTTCAAATCAACTTATAATTAACAAATAAAAAAGATTTACAAGATGAAAAAAGGAATTCACCCAGAAAATTACAGATTAGTAGCCTTCAAAGACATGTCAAATGAAGAAGTTTTTATTACTAAATCTACTGCAGATACTAAAGAAACAATAACTGTTGATGGTGTTGAATACCCAGTTGTAAAAATGGAGATCTCTAGAACATCTCACCCTTTTTACACAGGTAAATCTAAACTTATCGATACTGCAGGACGTATTGATAAATTCAAAACTAAATACGCTAAACACGTTAAATAATTTTAACTTGTTTTTTACAATAGCAAAGCCTTTCTTTATGAAAGGCTTTTTTTATGCTATTTATTTGAAAACTTTGTAACTTTGAAGTCAATATTAGAAACATGCAGGTGAAGTTGACACCGATATACTTATAAATAATCTACACTATGAATTACATCCTTTTTGACGGACCTTCAAGAAATGCCTTGTTGCCTTTTACATTTACTCGTCCTGTTGCTGATATCTTGATTGGTATCATGACTATTAGACAAAAATGGGAATTGCATCTAGGGTCAACTACCACAACGCTTACAGAGGAATATTTATCAGAAAAATATCCAATGGTGGAACTTGAAGTCAATGTAATGATTAACGCTTCGTATCTTCCTAATGCGGTTTTAGCAGAGATGGTAAGCAACTTAGAGCCTAATCAAGCTATTTTTAAAGGAGATGAAGTAATTGCTTTTTACACTACAGAAGAACAAGAAGAAGTAGATTTTGATACTTATGAGATAATAGAGTATAATGAAGATTGTTTGACGGTTCATAATCCATGGGATATTTTTGCTAAAAATGATGCTGCCATTCGAGAAGATTTTGAATTTTTAACCGAAGACAGGCAATCACAACCCATTCCGAAGAGTGTAAATGTAATTGCACCCGAGAATATATTTATTGAGGAAGGAGCAAAGTTAGAGTTTGTAACTTTGAACGCATCTACAGGTCCTATTTATATAGGTAAGGATGCAGAAATTATGGAAGGCTCTGTGATTAGAGGTCCATTTGCTTTATGTGATAATGCAAAGGTGAAATTAGCGACCAAAATTTATGGTGCAACCACTGTTGGACCATATTCTAAAGTAGGTGGGGAAATTAATAATTCAGTTTTATTTGGATATTCTAATAAAGGTCATGATGGATTTTTAGGAAATTCGGTTCTTGGAGAATGGTGTAATATAGGTGCCGATAGCAACAACTCTAATTTGAAAAACAATTATGAGGAAGTAAAATTATGGAGCTATGAAACAGAGGGATTTGTTAAAACAGGACTTCAGTTTTGTGGTTTAATGATGGGCGATCATAGTAAATGTGGTATCAATACGATGTTCAATACAGGAACAGTGATAGGTGTGAGTGCTAATGTTTTTGGAAGTGGTTTTCCACGCAATTTTGTACCAAGTTTTTCATGGGGTGGTGCAGCTGGATTTACAACGTACATTACTAAAAAAGCTTTTGAAACAGCCCGATTAGTTATGAGCCGCAGAGATATAGAGTTTGATGAAAGAGAAGCGGCTATTTTAGAACATGTTTTTGAGGAAACTAAAAAGTGGAGAAAAGAATAAATACTTCTTGTTTGAAAAATAAAAAGCCATTAAATAACTGCTAATTCGCAAATTTTAAATTCGTGAATTTGCGGTTTTTTTATTCCATCAGTTTTTGAAGTACCTTTATTAAAAATTTGATTTGATGAAGACATTAAAGTTCGTAACGTTTACCCTTTTTGGTTTTTTGGGATTTATCTACTTGTTGATCATTATTTATGTTTATCTATGTCAAGGCGAAATGGTTTTTAATGCATCAAAACTCCCAAGAGATTATAATTTTGAATTTGAAGGAGATTTTGAAGAGATAGTTATTCCATCGTCAGATAGTATCAAGTTGCACGGTATTTTATTTAAGGTTGAAGAATCTAAAGGCCTACTGTTTTATTTGCATGGAAATTCAGGTGGTCTTGATACTTGGGGGGATATTGCCAGTAATTATAATAATCTGGGATATGATATTTTTATTTTGGATTACAGAGGATTCGGAAAAAGTGAAGGTGTAATTGAAAATGAAGGACATGTTTATAAGGACGTTTTGTTTGCTTATCAAAAAATGTTATCGAGATATCACGAAGACAAAATAATTGTAATAGGTTATTCAATAGGTACTGGTCCGGCTGTTTATTTATCTTCGATATCAAATCCTAAAAGTCTGATTTTACAGTCTCCTTATTATAATTTTTTAGAATATTCTGATTCTAGAGTTCCATTTGTCCCTGATTTTTTAAAGAAATTTAAATTTGAAACTAATAAGTTTATAACAAAAGTTAAAGCGCCTATTTATATTTTTCATGGAGAATTGGATAGAATAATTCCTATTTCCAACTCTGTAAGATTAAGTAAGCTATTGAAACCAACGGATCACTTTTATGTTTTAAAAGATCAAGGGCATATTGGTATGAATGAGAATGTAGAGTATATTTCAGAATTATCTAGAATATTGTCTAAACAATATGATAATAATTTGAGATTACAAAATGATGAAAAATGACAACTATTATATTTTTAGTACGAATCATTTTTATGATACATTATATAGTATGGTTTTTTCGGTCTCATCTTGGTATTATTGCTGTCTAAACTCAATTTGCTTTGTAGATATTTTAATTTTCTAAGTAAATCTTCCTTTTCGAAATTAGTATTAAAAATATCAATTGCCTAATTCTGTATTTAATCTATCTTTGCACCTTCAAAAAAACGGTTTCATATAATATGGAATCCTTTATACTTTTGAACATTAAACTTTAAACTCAAATAATGATTACAGTAAACGATATTTCGGTGCAATTTGGTGGTACAACGCTTTTTAGTGATGTTTCTTTTGCCATTAATGAAAATGACAAAATCGCCCTTATGGGTAAAAATGGCGCGGGTAAATCTACCTTACTTAAAATTATTGCAGGACAAAGTAAGCCTTCAACAGGAAATATCTCTGCGCCAAAAGATGCAGTAGTAGCTTATTTGCCTCAGCATTTGTTAACAACTGATGGTGCTACTGTTATGGAGGAAGCATCAAAAGCTTTTGGCGAAATTTTTCAAATGAAAGCCGAGATTGATGAAATCAACGAGCAGTTGACTATTCGAACGGATTATGAAAGTGATGCGTATATGAAATTAATCGAAAGAGTTTCAGACTTAAGCGAGAAGTTTTACGCCATTGAAGAAGTCAATTACGAAGCCGAAGTAGAGAAAATCTTAACTGGTTTGGGTTTTGAACGTGCTGATTTCAGTCGTCAAACTTCGGAGTTTTCAGGAGGATGGAGAATGCGAATTGAGTTGGCTAAAATTCTTTTGAGAAAACCGGATTTAATTTTATTAGATGAGCCTACTAACCACATGGATATCGAAAGTATTCAATGGTTAGAAGACTTTTTGATTAATTCAGCCAAAGCAGTTGTGGTAATTTCGCACGATAGAGCTTTTGTAGATAATATTACCAATCGTACTATTGAAGTAACAATGGGACGTATTTACGACTACAAAGCCAAGTATACGCATTACTTAGAATTGCGCAAAGACCGTCGTATTCACCAGCAAAAAGCGTATGATGAGCAACAGCGATTTATAGCAGACAATCAAGCTTTTATTGATAGATTTCGTGGTACTTTCTCTAAGACAGATGCAGTTCAATCACGAGTTAAAATGTTAGAAAAATTAGTTATTGTTGAAGTAGATGAGGTTGATACTTCTGCTTTGCGTTTGAAATTTCCGCCAGCAGCTCGTTCCGGACAATATCCTGTCATAGTGAAAGAAATGTCAAAATCGTATGGCGATCATGTGGTTTTTAAAGATGCAAATTTAGTGATCGAAAGAGGTCAAAAAGTAGCCTTTGTAGGTAAAAATGGTGAAGGTAAATCGACCATGATCAAAGCTATCATGAAAGAAATTGGTATTGATTCTGGAAGTGTAGAAATTGGGCACAACGCCCAAATTGGTTATTTTGCTCAAAACCAAGCTGCTTTATTAGATGAAAATGCTACTATTTTTGAAACAATTGACGGCATTGCAGTAGGTGATGTGCGAACTCAAATTAAAAATATCTTAGGTGCGTTCATGTTTCATGGTGACGATGTGACCAAAAAAGTAAAAGTACTTTCAGGTGGAGAGAAAACGCGTTTGGCGATGATTAAATTGTTGCTAGAGCCAGTGAATTTATTAATTCTGGATGAGCCTTCAAATCATTTAGATATGAAAACCAAAGACATTATCAAAGATGCTTTACGTGATTTTGATGGTACTTTAATTTTGGTTTCGCATGATCGTGATTTCCTTGACGGATTAGCAACAAAGGTCTTTGAATTTGGGAACAAACGTGTTGTAGAGCACTTTGAAGATATTAGTGGTTTCTTAGCAAATAAGAAAATGGAAAATATGCGTGAAATCGAGAAATAGAATAGCAATCAAAACAGTGTGGAAGTTGAAAAAAATATCGCAAGTGATTTACTGTTACTTAGCAAATTTTATTGATGATCTGTAAATATAAATAATTTTAAATCTGCGAATTTGCGGTGGAATATTTCAAAAAAAATTAATAAACCGCAGATTCGCAA
>NZ_MTCA01000278.1:0-3447 GCF_002150205.1 Flavobacterium sp. FPG59
GCGTGAAAAAGCAAATGACGCTGACGCATCAGGAATTCATCAGGCGTTTTACGTTGCATATTTTGCCAAAACGTTTTGTCAAGATCCGTCATTACGGTTTTTTGAGCAGCACTTGGAAACGGGAAAAATTGAAGCTTTTGCAGGAAAATCTGCAAGTAAAAGTCATGGAAAAGCGGGAGAAGAAACCCTTTTTACCCAAGTGTCCGTGTTGTAAAACAGGAAATTTACACCGCATAGCAGTCTTTGACCAGCGTGGTCCACCTCCCGAAGCATCGGGATGGTATCATGGCGGTGGCCAAAATCTAAATCTCTATAAAAGCTAATTTTGTGGGTAAGGGCACGTATGTCTAATCCCGAAACTTCGGGAAAGGAAAACACTAGAAAACTATATTCAAAACTACTTCAAAAAAAAGAGGATACTAAATCCTCTTCATATTCTCTCACTAAACTTTACGATAACTCCATAGTTCCTGCCAATGACCGGTTCCGTTCAACACGGGTTTCATTGTTCGGCTTGCAGCCGCAACGAAACCCTAACTGTTGGGCGTAGTATTTTTTCGTTTTTTATGTTATTCTAATTTCGTTTTTCTAATGATATGAATTCCTCCGATACTGTACGCAACGTCAATAGGAACTACTTTGTCTTTCAAATAGAAGTTCCCGTTTTGAAATGGCGTTATTCTATTGTCAATTAAGAAAAAATAGTTGTCTTTATCTGTTAAAATACTAAGATTGTCGTTAGTCAGTTCAACAGTTTCTACGTAATCAACCAAGCCAAGTTTATTTAGTTCTGGGATAGTCACTTTTTGTCCATTCATTTCACAAATGTGTTTTTCCCCAAGTCCAGGCATTCCAAACCAAGGCATTGCCTGTCCAACTTGCAAAGAGATGTTTGAAGTGTTAACTCCAAAAAGAAAGTTCTTAACTTTAAATGTCTCAAATATTGGAGGTAATGATTTTTTATGAAATGGCTCTTCTGCTTTCCAAAAGAACATAACTTTATTCTGCCACTCTTGGTCGTTCGGGTCTTCACAAATTAAATTGTCCATCCAATAATGCATATAAAGTTGGCTTGCCCTAAGAAGGATTGTCGATTTGTCAACACTTTCTCGTTGTTGGTCAGTCAAAGTTCTGATTATTTTAAACCCATAATCATCATCTGTCGAAATAAAAGCGTCTCCTTTTTCTGATTGAATAGTTTTAGTTTCTGCTAAATTTTGCGAATTGTCTTCTGTTTGTTTCCTTCCAAAAATTTTGTCTAAAAATCCCATATTCTATTTTGATGTAAAATGTCTTATTTTCTGCCTAGTTCTGTAATATTATGCCCAACGGTTTAATTAATCTGAGTTTTAATGCAGTTTAGGTTTTTTATCAGTTTTTATTGTTAATACTCTTTAGCGCAACTAGTCCTTGATTCATTTTTTTATAAATAAGGTTATTTCCTATTATAGAGAAGGCTTCAGAAATAGGTCCTTCAGTTTTATATCTCCATTTTTCTACACCTGTATTTATATCTAATGCAACAAAATAGTCATTACAAGTGCCATAAATAAGTGTATTATTTAATACAATTTTTCTAGTACAGCTTTTACTTAATTGACTCTCATACACCCAAATATCTTTACCGTTTTTAAGATCTACAGCGTGTATGTTAGAGTTAACATCAATAATCAGTTTACCATTGTGTATAACAGGAGAATTAAAGATCTGAATATTTGTTTTTCTTTTCCATATTTCTTTTCCATCATCAATGTTTAGAGCATATATATGTTCGTCAATACTACCAATGAACACTGTATTATTGTCAATTACAGCAGAAGCTCCAATGTTATGAAGAGTTTTATATCTCCATTTTACAGTACCATCTATCTCATTTATTGCGTACAAATTATCATCATTACTTCCAATAAATACAATTCCATTTTTCATTATTGCACTACTTAGTATCTTGTCACCAATACTTAATTTCCATATTTCTTTACCGGTTTTTGCATCAATAGAGTAAAAATATCCAGAATGATCTCCAATGTATAATTTATTATTATTGAATTTAGGAGAAGAGCTTAATTCTCCTGATGCTTTAAATTTCCATATTTCTTTACCTGTTTTTAAATCGATAGCATATAGGTAACTATCAAGACTTCCTGCATAAACAATGTTGTTTATAACTGTTGGCTCTCCCCAAATTTGATTTTTGGTCTCAAATTTCCATAATTCCTTACCCGAATTGATATCAATTGCATATAAAGAATTATCTGCACAACCATAATAAACAATATTATCTTTAATTGATGGTGGAGAAGGGTTGCAATTTCTTGTGGTTTTCCAAACTAAGGAAACAGACTCAGAAATATCTTCATGAGTACATTCCCAAATATTATGTGAATCCACAGATTGTGATTGTATAGAGTAAGAAAACAAAGTCATTAAAATTATTGTGGCATACATTATTTTATTCATCCTGCGGTCATTTATGTAGTCTATATTAAATATGATTGTTAATGTCGGTCGTGTCGGTTTTGCAATATTACGCCCAACGTCCCGCTAGTAGGCGATGGTCGGGCTAAATAAAAACAATTTTTCGGATTATCACTAATTTGCCAAATACAAAACCATATTTCCATTAAGCCTGATTCCCGACTATTGCTTACTAGCTGTTGTGCGTTCGTACTTTTTATCCGAGTCTTTCTAGGATTTTTCTAGGTGCATAGTGGACTTCAAATCCTTTGTCCACTGATTCGTCAACAAGTTTGTGATAAGCTTCCCAAACAGTTTTTTCTTCCGAATATTCTGTAATATTGCCATCATTTAGCAATTTAAAATTGTCTCGAATTTCAAAAACATTGTACTCTGAATAGCTTTTTCTGTTAGCAAAACAACAAACTGTCTGCGGTCTTAGATTTTGAATAAACACTTCTAATTCGCAAATTTCTGTTTCTAATTTATATGTTAGCCAATCTTTGTCGCAAATGTCCGAAATATGAAAAATGTGAACAGTATTTCTAGCTTTATTCAGTAATACAATCTCAGTAGAACCAAATACGTTTCCAATTTGTATAAAGTCGTTCATTTGTTCTGTCCTAAATTCGCTATCAAATAATTCTAGAGTTTGCTTACTTGACAAAAAACTAAATGGTTTTTCCATTTCATCGTTTTCTCCTGCTGGAATTGCAAGTAAATTGTCTCCAAAAAGCTTGTAAGAATGAATTTCTCTGAAATTTTCAGGGAAAAGTAAAAGAGTATTCTGGTCTAAATTTGTTTTAACTCCAAAATTGTCAAGTTGTTTTTCAAGTTCAAATAATTTCTCTGTCATTAAGTTTTCTTATGCTTGTTATAGGTCGATTTTTCTGCTCTTTAGTATTCTAACTAACGTTTTTTTTATATTGTTTAAAATCAAGTAGTTGAAAAATTAAAATCGTCTACTGAGAACTGATAATTTTCTAGTTG
>NZ_MTCA01000033.1:0-23726 GCF_002150205.1 Flavobacterium sp. FPG59
TGGGTGTATTTTCTAAAAAAAAATTAATTTTAAACAAATTTCGGGATTATAATCCTTAAAGATGTTATAAATAAGTTAAAAGCAATTATGAGTAAAACACATGTCTATTTTATGCCTGGGTTGGCAGCTAGCACAACTATTTTTGAGCGTATAAAATTACCTGAGACAGATTTTGAAATGCATTACTTGGAGTGGGAAATTCCATTTGATAATGAAACCTTAGTAGCATACGCCAAGAGAATAGCAGATAAAATAGTTCATAGAAATCCTGTTTTAATAGGAGTTTCTTTTGGAGGTATTTTAGTTCAGGAAATGGCAAAACATATTGTGGTTAGCAAAGTTATTATTATTTCCAGTGTCAAGAGTAATGCTGAATTCCCTCTTCGATTAAAGGTAGCGAAATCTACTAAAGCTTATAAACTAATCCCGATGAACTTGATTTTGAATATAGAAACTTTAGCTAAATTCTCTTTTGGTGAAAAAGTGAATCAAAGGCTCAAGCTGTATGAGAAGTTTTTATCTGTTCGGGATATTCGGTATTTAACTTGGGCTGTAGAGCAGGTGGTGCTTTGGGATAGAGTTACAATTGATGAAAGCGTAGTGCACATTCATGGCGATCAAGATGATGTTTTTCCTATAAAAAATATAAAAAAATGTATTGTTGTAAAAGGAGGTACTCACATTATGATTTTAAATAAATACAAATGGTTGAATGAGAAACTACCACTTATAATTACAGATAGTTATGAGATTTGAAATATTGTGTGTAAACAGTGTGTTTAATGTTTTCTTGTAGTTGTATTGAGGCTTAATTTAGTATTTGTTGTACGAATCATATCTTCAAAAAGAGAATAACTCATAGCAAATGCTGCGTCCTTAGAAATTTTTATTTTATTTTGATTTTTAATTCGGTTAATAGTTACCACCTTTTTATTTTCGTCTATGTAGTAAACGGTAGGCATTCCTAATGTGTGCTTTAAGGTGGCTACTATTTTAAAATCATTTTGATAGGCTTCATTAGCGTAACAAATCTTGATTTTAGAATTAAATTGATTTACTGTTTTTTTTAAATTTTTCTTTTTATCCCAAAAAACTATGACTATTTGTAAATCATTACCATATTTATTTGCTAGTGTATTCAAAGCTGGAGCATCTCCTTTGTTACGTACGCACCAGCTGGCATAAGTGACTAATAAAATGGGTTTGTTTATTTTATGGAGTATTACTTTTTTTGAATTATATCCTTTTATGGTAAAATCATCAAATAGAGTTCCATTTAGTTTGTGTAGAACTAGTGAGTCAAATAACCGCTTGCCCTCTGTGAAGTCTTTGTTTTCAAAAGCAATTGCACTTGCTGATTTATAAGGTTTGATATTGCGTTTTACCGCATCGGAAAAATAGACAATACTATCTTGAGCATAGTTGCCTGTGGTAAAGAGGAAAAACAACAATAAGTATAATTTTCTCCACATATATTTCAATTATTGTTTAAAAGTATGTTAATAAGTTTATTGATGTTAAAAAAATCGTTCAATTACCAAAAAAATCGATAAACTGTAATAGGTATAAAAAAACCACTTACAATTGTAAGTGGTTCGTAATTAATTTATTAAAAAAAAGAGTTACATCTTTTTCATTTGCTCTTTCATCATTACAATTTGTTCCTTCAGCATGTTTTGTTTGTCTAATTTTTTAGCTTCGTTCAATAATGTTGTTGCCTCTAACTTACGACGTCTCGTCATGGCTACACCAGCAAGGTTTAATTTGGCTACAGCCAAATCCATATCCATTGATAAACCCAATTCAATTGCTTTTTTGAAATATTTCTCAGCTTGATTGATATTGGTTTGAGAAAGCATAATTCCGTGAAGGTAATTGAAATATCCTTGTTGTTTTTGTACCAATGCTGTTTCTGGATTTTTAATGTATGCTAACCATTTTTTTGCACCTTCAAAGTCTTGTTTTCTTAATTTTAGAAATGCTAAAAGGATAAATTCATTTTTAAAGTATAAAAATACGGGGATAACACTGATTAGTAAAAGAAAAATTCCATTACCAATATTGCTCTCTGTGAATTGCCAAATGCCAGTAGCTACAATAAGTCCGGCAATAATAAGTTTGATATTTCTGTGAAACATAGTATGTTTAATTTAAGATTACAAATATAGTAAAATGAATTGAAAATAATTTTGCAAAACTACTTGTGAGGAAAAAAAGTCTTTGTATATTTGCACTCGGTTTTCGAATAAACAATTATTCAAATTAGTAGACATATAAATAAGATTTTAAAGATACAAAGCAATGAGCAAAAGAACATTTCAACCATCGAAAAGAAAAAGAAGAAATAAGCACGGATTTATGGACAGAATGGCTTCTGCTAATGGAAGAAAAGTTCTTGCGCGTAGAAGAGCTAAAGGAAGACATAAATTGACTGTTTCTAGTGAACCAAGACACAAAAAATAATGTTTTTATAAACATAATTAAGGCGTTACTTTTTTTAGTATCGCCTTTTTTTATACCTATTCGTTAAAAAAGGACAGGTTATTTTACAGTTAAGTGTCTATTTTTGATACTTTTAATAATTATAAACAACAACAACACAACACTACATAAAATGCCAAAAGATACATCTATAAAATCCGTTTTGATAATAGGCTCAGGTCCTATAGTAATTGGTCAAGCTTGTGAATTTGATTATGCAGGTTCACAATCGGCACGTTCTATTCGTGAAGAAGGAATTGAGGTCATCTTAATCAACTCTAACCCAGCTACAATTATGACTGACCCCTCAATGGCAGATCATGTTTATTTGAAGCCATTGACCACAAAGTCAATCATTGAAATTTTAAAAGCACATCCTCAAATTGATGCGGTTTTACCAACAATGGGAGGACAAACGGCCTTGAATTTATGTCTTGAGGCAGAAGAAAAGGGAATTTGGGAAGATTTTGGAGTACGATTAATTGGGGTTGATGTTAATGCCATCAATATTACAGAAGATAGAGATCAATTTAAAGCTTTGCTAAAAAGAATCAATGTACCTACTGCACCTGCCGAAATTTGTACGTCCTACCTAAGAGGAAAAGAAATTGCACAGGAATTTGGTTTTCCATTGGTAATTCGCCCTTCATTTACTTTAGGAGGAACAGGAGCGGCTATTGTATACAAAAAAGAAGATTTTGATGAGCTTTTAACTAGAGGTTTAGAAGCTTCTCCTATACATGAAGTTTTGATTGACAAAGCTTTGATGGGATGGAAAGAATATGAATTGGAACTTTTGAGAGACAAAAACGATAATGTAGTTATCATTTGTTCTATCGAAAATATGGACCCGATGGGGATTCACACTGGAGATTCGATCACAGTTGCGCCAGCGATGACTTTATCTGATACAACATTTCAAAAAATGCGTGATTATGCTATCTTGATGATGCGTAGCATAGGGAATTTTGCGGGTGGATGTAACGTACAATTTGCTGTTTCTCCAGATGATAAAGAAGATATTGTAGCCATTGAGATCAATCCTCGTGTATCTCGTTCTTCTGCTTTGGCATCAAAAGCAACAGGATATCCAATTGCAAAAATCGCCTCTAAACTGGCGTTGGGTTACAATCTAGATGAATTGCAAAATCAAATTACCAAGTCAACTTCGGCTTTGTTTGAACCGACTTTAGATTATGTTATTGTAAAAATACCACGTTGGAACTTTGATAAGTTTGAAGGAGCTGACAGAACTTTAGGACTTCAAATGAAATCTGTTGGTGAGGTAATGGGAATTGGGCGTTCGTTTCAAGAATCTCTTCATAAAGCCACTCAATCATTGGAAATAAAAAGAAATGGTTTAGGAGCTGACGGAAAAGGATACACCAACTACGAACAAATTATTGAGAAACTAACTTTTGCAAGTTGGGATCGAGTGTTTGTGATATATGATGCTATTGCCATGGGAATTCCTTTGAGCCGCATTCATGAAATTACTAAAATTGACATGTGGTTCTTGAAGCAATATGAAGAACTTTACACTTTAGAAAAAGAGATTTCTACTTTTAAAGTTGAAACGTTGCCAAGAGAATTGTTGCTGGAAGCCAAACAAAAAGGGTTTGCTGACAGACAAATTGCGCACATGATGGGTTGTTTAGAAAGCCAAGTTCATGATTTGCGTACCGCTAAAAATATCAACCGTGTATTTAAACTTGTAGATACTTGTGCTGCAGAGTTTAAAGCGCAAACACCATACTATTATTCTACATTTGAAGCTGAAATAGAAAAAGCTGACGGAACACGTTATGTGGATAATGAAAGTATTGTAACTGATAAAAAGAAAATTATTGTTTTGGGCTCAGGGCCAAATCGAATTGGGCAAGGTATAGAATTTGATTACTCTTGCGTGCATGGAGTACTAGCTGCCAAAGAGTGCGGCTATGAAACCATCATGATCAACTGTAATCCCGAAACGGTTTCGACGGATTTTGATACAGCTGATAAATTGTATTTTGAACCTGTTTTTTGGGAGCATATTTATGATATCATTCAACACGAAAAACCAGAAGGGGTTATTGTTCAGCTAGGGGGTCAAACAGCTCTGAAATTAGCAGAAAAATTATCTAAGTACGGAATCAAAATCATAGGAACTAGTTTTGATGCACTGGATTTAGCCGAAGATAGAGGGCGTTTTTCTGAACTTTTAACAGAATTAGCTATTCCATTCCCGCAATTTGGTATTGCAGAAACTGCTGATGAAGCATCGGCATTGGCAGACCAACTGGATTTTCCATTGTTGATTCGTCCATCCTATGTTTTAGGAGGGCAAGGAATGAAAATTGTGATCAACAAGCAAGAACTTGAGGAACACGTAATTAATTTATTGAAAACTATTCCAGGGAATAAATTACTTTTAGATCATTACTTAGATGGTGCTATTGAAGCTGAAGCAGATGCTATTTGCGACGGTGAAAATGTATACATCATAGGGATCATGGAACATATTGAACCTTGTGGTGTACACTCTGGAGATAGTAATGCTACTTTACCTCCATTCAACTTAGGTGAGTTTGTAATGCAACAAATAAAAGATCATACTCAAAAAATTGCCTTGGCACTTAAAACAGTTGGATTAATCAACATTCAGTTTGCGATAAAAAATGATATTGTATATATTATAGAAGCTAATCCAAGAGCATCTCGTACGGTGCCGTTTATTGCAAAAGCCTATGGAGAACCGTATGTGAATTATGCAACAAAAGTGATGTTAGGCCACAATAAAGTAACTGATTTTGACTTCAATCCGCAATTGAAAGGATTTGCCATTAAGCAGCCGGTGTTTTCTTTTAGTAAGTTCCACAATGTGAACAAAGCTTTAGGACCTGAAATGAAATCGACAGGGGAAAGTATTTTATTTATTGATGACTTGAAAGACGATCAATTTTATGAATTGTACTCCAGAAGAAAAATGTATTTGAGTAAATAAAACTCTAAATATTTATATTGAAAAAGCCCCAAATGGGGCTTTTTTTTGTGGGACTGTGTTTTTGGATTAAGCAATATTACCCAAATCTTTTGGAAAAGGACGGTAGGCATAATAGTGTAGAACTTCTTCAATAGCAGTTCTTAAAGCTTTATTGATAGGCATCATGGTAGTACCTAGACGTGCATCAATCTGGGAAAGTTGCATGTAATAGTCTGTAAAAACAGGAATGTAAAGCCCTTTACTTATAGCTTCTTCAGTAGTTTTGTAGTGTTCGTTTTGTCCTTCTTTTATGATTTTGCAAGTCGCTAATCGTAGCTGACCGTATTTGTCTCTTGTGGCTGCATACCCAAAAAGTCTACAAATCAAACCGCGGTATCGGTAATTGCTGCAACGCCCCATAGCTCGATCTACTAAGGTTAGAGGTTGATACAAGTAACAAAAAGTACTGGATTTATGTTGTAAAGTCTCCAGCGTTTTTTCGGCTTCTCCATTCAGAAATAAATGCAGTGCCCAAGGCAAAAACTCTAATGGCGACGCTTCTATTTCAGGAGTACTGCAACATGCGCCGCAACCGCTACAACAGTTTAATTGTGATTGGGCCTGAAAGACTACAATTTCCTTTTCAAGACGGTCAAATAATGCTTCTACCAATTGAACCTTGTGCGCTATAGCCATGACTTTCTTGGTAAGGTAAGCTATTAAAAAACAGTAAAGTCAAAATTAGGATTTACTTGTGAGTTGTGATGTAATGGGTTTGCTTTATTAATTTTTATTTGGCTTGCTGTTTATTTTTTTGGTATGCCTAGCAAAGTTTTACAGGTTGTAGATTTTTTAATTTTTAGAGTTTGATTCTAATTTTTTTAATAGTTCTGATTTAAAATATACCTTGCCTTCAATGATCGTGATTGCAACTGTTTTTATGTTTGTAATATCTTGTAATGGATTTTTATCTAGAATTATTAGATCAGCAGATTTGCCTGGTTCGATTGTTCCCCAATTTTTGGTTTCACCAAAGAAGGAAGCAGGTGTTGAAGTGGCCGATTTTAAAATAGTAAAGGTATCAATTCCAGCATTTGACCAATTTACCATTTCATCGTGCATATTAAATCCGTTCATTTGAAAGGTCCCTGCAGGGTCACTACCTAGTAATAAAAGGCATTTGTTATCATTGAGTTTTTTTAGAATTTTTTGTTTGTATTGAAATTGAGGTTTGTATTTTTCTGCAGCTTGTATGATTTGGTCATTTCCTTTTGCAGTTACGTAATCGTTTAATTCTTTTTCCCAATTTTCGAGATACGTTTTAGGAGCATTAAAATAAACTAGTCTATTTTTATAGTCATTAGGATAACTTAGTTTTACTGACATAATATCCCAATCTAGTGTAGGACAGTTGTAAACGCTAAATTTTTTGGTTAATAGAATAGCATTTGCTAGAGCACTTTGGTCATTAATTTTTTCGTAGCCAGCAAGATGTTCAATGCTTTTGTAGCCGGATTGCAGTACTTTTTCAAGTGCAACTTCCTTAGGATAGTGTCCACAAACGATAATAGAATTTCTATTAGCCGATTTCATCAAGTTGTCAAAAACTTCTTCATTAGCTATGCTAAAAACTTTTATAAAATTAAGATTATTCTTTTTTATTGCAACCATCAAACTGTCAAATTGCGGTTCTGTATATTTATCCTCACGGGTTATAATATGACTGTAATGTATTTTAGGACTTACTATCTTTGTATCGGTTTCAATTTTATTTTTTAGTAGGAGTTGAGGTGTTTTAGTATTCATAATCCTAATGCGAGTTACTCCTGCGGCAATATTTTCTAAAAGATAATTCTCTACATCTTTTTCTGCAGGGACATGGCTGTGCATTTCAGCTAATCCTGGCATCAAGAACTTGTTGTAACCCTCAATTACTTCATGGTTTGATTTTTTTGAAAGTTTATTGAAATCATCAATCTTTACAATTTTGCCATTTTCAATTAAAACGCTTTTTCTTTCAGTAATATTTGGACTGGTCATTGTTATTAAGTTAATGTCTTTTATGATCAATCCTTTGGATTCTTGCGTCATTCCATTAATACTCCATAAAACAGCAAAGAGAGATAGTATTTTTAGTTTCATTTTTGATATAATTCTTTTTATTTATTAGGAATTCACGTTATTGATACGTTCAGTTGAAAAGTTTAAGCACTTATTTTTATAGACCAAAACAAAAAATCCCAAAGATGATTTGGGAATTTAATCTTGTATTTCATTATTTCTTCTTTAATTCCTGCTTGAAAAAATCAATGGTTCTGGTCCAAGATAACGTAGCGGCTTTTTCATCGTATCTTGGTGTGGTATTGTTGTGAAAACCATGGTTAACACCATCGTAAAAATAGGCAACATGTTGTACATTGTTCTTTTTTAAGATGGTTTCATAAGCAGGCCAACCTTCGTTCACACGGGTGTCTAAGCCAGCATATTGGGCTAGGATAGGAGTTTTAATCAGTTCGGCTTCGGCAGCTGTGGGTTGCCCTCCATAATAAGGTACTGCGGCTCCAAGTTCTGGTATTTTTACCGCCATCATATTTGCAATCCAACCTCCAAAACAAAACCCTACAACTCCTATATGTCCGTTGCAATCTTTGTGCGATTTTAAAAAATGGTAGGCAGCAATAAAATCTTCGAGCATTTCCTCGCGCGTACGTTTCTTTTGAAGTTCGCGTCCTGCATCATCATTACCAGGATAACCACCTAATGGGGATAAAGCATCTGGCGCAAGTGTTATAAACCCTTCAACAGCTCCTCTACGACCTACATCTTCAATGTACGGATTAAGACCTCGGTTTTCATGTACTACAATAATTCCGGGTAGTTTCTTTTTTGTTCCTGTAGGTTGAGATAAAAGTCCTTTTATTGGTCCACCACCTTTATCTGAGTTGTAAGTAATAAATCCCGATTTTATTCTGGGGTCTTCGGGTTGTATCAAAATAGAGTCCACATAATTAGGCGACATGAAACTCAATAATGATGGAAGCGTTAAGGTACCGACAGTAAATAAGGATAGTTTTTCTACAAATCCGCGACGATCAATTTTATTGTGTGCATAATCGTCATATAAGTCAAATACCTCTTGACTGATATCTTCTTTGGTTATTTTTTTCATAGTTTTTTAGTTTGCACTAATGTATAAAAAAAGTGGTAAAGAATTACCGTTGTAAATCTTAGTGGATTAATTGATAAAAAATGTTTTTACACACTACAGCTACTTACTTATTTTTAATATTTCTATTTTTGGTGTTTCAATAACACATGCAAGGAAACCTTTTAAGGGTTGTTCTTGTCTATGTTTTATACTACAAGCTATGAAATTAAAAGGTGAAGGACAACAAAATACGGGTTTTGGTACGAATGCCAATAATTACGGTGGCCGTTTTATTAACAAGGATGGAAGTGCCAATGTTGAAAAAAGAGGAATGTTTATCTTAAATAGAATCAGTTGGTACCACACCATGATTGAGATGCCTCGATGGCGTTTTCTATGCACCTTACTCCTTTTTTATATTGGTATGAATTTTATTTTTGCCTGTTTGTATTACCTCATTGGAATAGAATATTTAAATGGTATTGATATTTCTGGTACAGAGTTAGGTAAATTTGGTCAAGCGTACTTTTTTAGTGCACAAACCTTTACTACAGTGGGATATGGTCATATAAGTCCTATTGGTTTTTTGAGTAGTTTATTGGCTGCAGCCGAAGCCTTGATTGGATTACTTAGTTTTGCCATTGCAACAGGTTTATTTTTTGGAAGGTTTAGTAAGCCCACCGCTTTTCTTAAGTTTTCTCATAATGCTATCATTGCACCGTATAGAGAAGGTACGGGTTTGATGATGCGAGTAACCCCTTTTAAAAATACCAATCTTACCGATGCTTTTGCAAAGGTCACCATTAGAATGAGCATAAAAGAAAATGAGGTTTATATCAATAAATTTTTTGCATTAGACCTAGAATTAGAAAGAATAAATGTGCTCACTTTAAGCTGGACACTCGTTCATCCTATAACAGAGAGCAGCCCGCTATATGGTTTTACTGAAGAGGATTTCAAATCTACCAATGGAGAAATTATTGTATTCTTAACTGCCTTTGATGACATGTTTAGCAATACAGTTGCCACAAGAACATCATATACATTTAACGAATTAATTTATGGTGCTAAGTTTGAACCTATGTACACAAGAAATGAAGATAATTCTAAGACAATTCTGCATTTAGACCTTTTGAATGCTATAAAGCCTGTGAGTTTTAAATAAAAATGACTCTTTTTGTTTGTTTTGGACTTTTTAGTATCATTTATAATAAATTTTATTTTACATTTGTTCAATAAATATTGAAAAACGATGAACAATGTAAAAAATGTATTCAGTATCAAGGATCTTGAAAACCTCTCAGGGATCAAAGCTCATACGATACGAATTTGGGAGAAACGTTACGATATTCTTCAGCCCATGCGTACAGATACTAACATTCGTTTGTATGATTTGGCTAGTTTACAAAAACTTTTAAACATAACCTTGCTCCATGATTATGGGTACAAGATATCAAAAATTGCAACCTATCCTCAGGAAAAAATTCCGTCGCTTGTACGTGAAATAATTTCGAGTAAAACTGCAAAAAGTCACGCCATCAGTGAGTTTAAGATGGCTATGATGAACTTTGATCAAGAGTTGTTTTTTAACACATACAATTGGTTAATAGCTGAGAAATCATTTAAAGAGATTTTTCATCAAGTTTTTATTCCATTGATGAATGAATTAGGACTTTTGTGGCAATCCGATACCATTACTCCAGCACACGAGCATTTTATTAGTTATTTAATCAAACAAAAATTACTAATTAATACAGAGAAGCTTCAAGTTTTGAAGCAAACCAAGAATGATAAAGTTTTTGTTTTGTCTTTGCCTATGAACGAGATTCATGAACTTGGTTTGATGTATTTAAACTATGAAGTGTTATTACACGGATACAAAACGATTTATCTGGGTGAAAGTATGCCTATTGAAAACCTAAAAGACTTAAAAAAACACTTTAACTCTATTGTATATGTGTCTTACATGACGGTTCAACCAGAACGAGATCTTCTGGATAATTATATTCAGAAGATGTCAGAAGAATTATTAGACGACAGCACAGAATTATGGTATATTGGTCGCATGGTAGAGTTCATAAATAAAGACAAACTTCCAGAACAAATAACAATTTTCAATTCTATTTCAGAATTAGTCGATTGGATTTAATTTTTTGTTTAAACAATTTGTATATTTGCTAAACAAATGAAAGATATAAAAAAAATAACAATAATAGGATCTGGCTTTTCTGCTTTGGCTGCAGCTTCCTATTTAGCTCAAAGTGGTCATAATGTGATAGTTTATGAAAAAAACGATGCATTAGGAGGTAGAGCAAGACAACTCAAAATAGATGGTTTTACGTTTGATATGGGGCCAAGTTGGTACTGGATGCCAGATGTTTTTCAGCGTTTTTTTGCTGATTTTGGCAAAAAAACTACTCATTATTATGAGTTAATAAAACTAGCACCAGCATATAGGGTATACTACGGAATCAATGATTTCATTACTATTGCTGATAATTTAGATGAAATTGTTGCCACTTTTGATTCTATTGAAAAGGGTAGTGGTGCAAAGTTGCAAAAGTTTATGGCACGTGCCAAAAGCAACTATGATATCGCTATCAAAGATTTAGTTTATCGTCCGGGAGTTTCGGCTTTAGAGTTAATCACTACCGAAACGGCATTAAAAGTAGGTGAATTTTTTAGTAACATAAGTAGAGATGTACGTAAGCAGTTTAAAAATGAAAGGCTAATCCAGATTTTAGAGTTTCCTGTATTATTCCTTGGTGCAAAACCATCAGATACACCCTCCTTTTATAGTTTCATGAATTTTGCTGATTTCGGATTGGGAACTTGGCATCCAAAAACAGGAATGTTTGATGTGGTGAGAGCCATGGTAAATCTTGCAAAAGAATTAGGAGTTCAATTTGTAACCAATGCGGGAGTTGACAAAATAATAGTTGAAAACGGAACTGCAGTTGCACTTCAAATAAACGGAGATCGCATAGCATCTGATTTAATTTTGAGTGGTGCTGATTACCACCACACCGAAACATTATTAGATCAAAAATACAGAGCTTATTCAGAAAAATATTGGGACAGCAGAGTTTTTGCTCCATCATCATTGTTGTTTTATGTTGGTTTCAATAAAAAACTAGATAACATATCACATCATGCTTTATTTTTTGATGTTGATTTTTATCAGCATGCTAGGGATATTTATGATGAACCGCAATGGCCTAAAGAGCCTTTGTTTTATGCAAATTTCCCATCGGTAACAGATCAAACTGCTGCTCCTGAGGGTATGGAATCTGGATTTTTTCTTGTACCTTTAGCACCAGGTATAAATGATACTGAGGCTTTAAGAGAGGAATATTTTGAAATAATCATCAAGCGTTTTGAAACTTTAACACAGCAAAATGTTAGAGAAAGTATTATTTTTAAAGAGTCTTTTTGTAAAAATGATTTTGTTTCAGATTATAATTCATACAAAGGAAACGCATACGGCATGGCAAATACGCTCTTGCAAACTGCTTTCTTGAGACCGAAGTTAAAAAGTAAAAAAGTTAAAAATTTATATTTCACAGGTCAATTAACGGTTCCTGGTCCTGGGGTACCTCCGGCATTAATTTCTGGAAAATTAGTGTCAGAATTAATTAATAAGCAATTTTCAGAGCAATAGTATGAAAGAATTATTTGACGATGTGTCTTTTAAATGTAGCAAGTTAGTTACAAAAAATTACAGTACCTCTTTTTCATTAGCGGTATACATGTTATCACCTAGCATAAGAGACGCCATTTATAGCATTTATGGTTTTGTGCGTTTTGCAGATGAAATTGTCGATACATTTCATGGCTACAACAAAGAAGATCTCATTACCGATTTTGAAGAGGAATATTACAAAGCCCTAGAAAGAGGTATAAGTTTAAACCCTATTTTGAATTCTTTTCAACAAACGGTTAAGCAATACAACATTAGCGATGATCTTGTACAGGCTTTTTTACGAAGCATGAAACTAGATTTAATCAAATCTGATTATCACAGTAAAGAAGAGTATGATGCTTATATATACGGCTCTGCTGATGTGGTAGGCCTCATGTGCTTAAAAGTTTTTGTTGCGGGTGATGACAAACGTTATGAGCAACTTAAAGACGAAGCCATGAGACTAGGTTCGGCTTTCCAGAAAGTCAATTTCTTACGTGATTTAAAAGATGATAATTTGGTGTTGAACCGTAATTATTTTCCAGGCGTAGATCTCAATTCATTCGATGAAAAAGCAAAAACACAAATCATCAACGAGATAGAAGAGGATTTTAGAGTAGCTTATGAAGGAATTGTAAAGCTTCCAATAGAGGCAAAGTTTGGTGTTTACACTGCCTTTGTTTACTATAAAAAACTACTTAAAAAATTAGAGAATACGCCTTGTAGTGAGATTGGAAGTTCTAGAATTCGAGTTTCAAATTATTCAAAAGCAGGTTTACTAGCCAAATCTTTTGTGTCTTATAAATTAAAACTAGTATAATTTTCAGCATTAATAAAAATTGTTACACTTAAATACATAATAAAATGATATTTTTTTTGATTTTTCTTGGTACTTTTTTAACCATGGAGGGGATTACTTGGTGTACCCATAAGTATGTAATGCACGGTTCCATGTGGTATTTTCATGCAGATCATCATCAGCCAAAATACGCAAACATCTTTGAGAGAAACGACATCTTTTTTGTGATTTTTGCAGCTCCAAGCATAGCTCTTTTCTACTACGGTGTAGAGGGCGGATTGAATTATAAATTTTTCATAGGTCTTGGTATTATGTTTTACGGTTTGTGTTATTTCTTAATTCACGATGTTCTTATTCATCAGCGTTTTAAGTGGTTCAAACACACAAACAACAAGTATTTAATAGGCTTGCGTAAAGCACACAAAGTACACCACAAACATTTAGGCAAAGAACATGGAGAGTGTTTCGGGATGCTTTTTGTACCCTTCAAATACTATAAAATGTAATAAATATCGTTGGGGCGTGACCTCGCTTCCACTAGCGTTACAGCGGGGTCGGGCTATTCGTTCCCGCTTTTTTTTTTGGCTTGACAAAAAAGTCAACCCCAAAAAAAAGAGCTCCACTACTATCCCTCACGCGCACAAAAACACCAATTTCTTTTACAAAGCCATTATGAAAATATACAAACAAGAAACCGTTCAGCATGTTAATGCATCTGTTGCTGAATGTTGGACTTTTTTTTCGAACCCAAAAAACCTTCAAAAAATTACACCCGAAGGAATGGGTTTTCAAATCACTGATTTTGATCAAAAATCAATGTATCCTGGACAAGTTATACAATATAGAGTGACACCACTTTTTGGCATCACCTTATCTTGGATGACCATTATTACTCAAGTTAAAGAAAACAGCTATTTCATAGACGAACAACGTTTTGGACCCTACAGTTTTTGGCACCACAAACATTTCTTTGAAGAAACCCCAACAGGAACAAAAATGACTGATGTGGTGCATTATGGCTTGCCATTAGGGATTTTAGGTCGCATCATGAACGCCTTAGTTGTAAAAAATAAATTAAAATCAATTTTTGAATACCGTGTAACAAAGGTTGATGAAATTTTTAATTCAAAATAATGAGCAAGCAACAAGTATCTCTCTTTTGGTTTAGACGGGATTTAAGACTAGACGATAATGCAGGTTTATTTCAGGCCTTACAGTCAAGCAAAGTTGTAATTCCTTTGTTTATTTTTGATGATGCTATTCTGGATAAACTGCCAGTAAATGATGCTAGGGTCAACTTTATACATCAATCATTAAGTACCATTCAGGATGCATTAGCTCAAATAGGGAGTTCACTTCTTGTCAAAAAAGGACAAACTCATGTCGTTTGGAAATCGCTATTAGAAGAGTACGATATTCAAAATGTTTTTTATAACAAAGATTATGAGCCATATGCACTAAAGCGTGATGCTGCCATTTGTGAGTTGTTAGCACAAAGTAATGTAAAAGCACAAGCTTTTAAAGACCAAGTAATTTTCGAAGAAAAAGAAATCACAAAAGCTGATGGGTTACCTTATACTGTATACACACCCTTTAAAAATAAATGGTTAGAAAAATACAAAACGATGGCGCCTGTTGTGGAGTATGATACGGAATCATTGTATTCTAATTTTCATAAAAATACCTATGCAATGCCTTCTTTGGCCGAAATTGGTTTTGAAAAAAGCGCTATCACTGTTAAGCCTCACAATCTCAAGTTTATATCAAATTATCAGGATACAAGAGATTTTCCGGCTATGGATAAAACCTCTTATCTGTCTCCTCATTTGCGTTTTGGGACAGTAAGTGTGCGCAAATTAGTCAATTGGGCTTTTCATAAAAATGATGTTTTTTTAAGCGAATTGATTTGGAGAGAATTTTTTATGCAAATTCTTTACAGTTTCCCAAAAGTGGTCAACCGTAATTTCAAGTCAGCGTACGATGGTATTGAATGGCGCAATGACGAAGCCGATTTTAAACGTTGGTGCGAAGGAAAAACAGGTTATCCTATGGTTGATGCAGGTATGCGTCAGCTTAATGAAACAGGCTACATGCACAATAGAGTCCGTATGGTTGTAGCTAGTTTTTTATGCAAACATTTATTAATTGAATGGCAATGGGGCGAAGCCTATTTTGCAGAAAAATTATTAGATTACGAAATGTCTGCAAATGTTGGCAACTGGCAATGGGCTGCTGGAACTGGTTGTGATGCAGCGCCATATTTTAGAGTTTTTAATCCAGATATTCAACAAAAAAAGTTTGATGAAAAAGGAGCTTACATTAGAAAATGGATTAAAGAATTTGATTTAGGATACGGAAAACCTATGGTAGAGCATGCTATGGCTAGAGATAGAGCTATTGCTACTTACAAAGCAGGAATTTTAAAATAGTTTACATTTTACAATACGCGTTTAAAGTTTTTAAACGCGTATTTTTTTTGATTTTTGACAGAATTAGTAAATTAATTTTTGAAGCATTCCTTTGAATATAAATCCATGAAAAGGAACAACGCTGTACCAATACAATTTACCCCATATTCCATTAGGTCTAAATGTTGCCGATTGATATAATGTATTTCCAATTATTTTAAACTCGAGCCAAGCTTCACCTGGAAGTTTCATTTCGGCAAATAAGATAAGTTTTCCTTCTTGTTTATTGGCATACAAAACCCTCCAGAAATCAAGAGCATCACCAGCATGTATGTCATGTCTGTTGGTTCGTCCACGTCTGGAACCTACACCACCATATAATTTATCAATAAAACCTCGTAAATCCCATAGCCAATCTCCATAATACCAGCCCGTTTCACCTCCTATGGACCAAATTCTACTTATGGTAAATTCCCGATCAATGATTTCCATTTTTCTACGGTCAATAAAGCAGTCTTTTTTGGGTACTTTTAAATAATTAGAAAGATTCGTGTTGAAACGCCCGCTAATCATAGAATCTTTCCAGCTAGAAGCTACTTTATCTTCGTCCACTTTTATCAAAGCTCGTTTTAATGCTTGTTGGTACGTCATAGGTTTTACTTGCACGATGTCGTTAATTCTATTGTCATTGCACACCACTTCAACTTTCATACTACTCACCAATGCCGATGCCAATCTGTAGGATGTTGAAGTTACAAAATACAACCAGTAGGAGGAAAGCTTAGGAGTCATAACAGGTACTGTGAAAATCCATCTTTTTAAATTTTTGGCTGCAGCAAAACCTAAAAGCATCTCCTTATACGTTAAAATATCTGGTCCACCAATATCAAAACTTTGATCAAACGTTTTTGGATTCAATAAGGATCGCATTAAAATATCCAACACATCTGTGATAGCTATGGGTTGACATCTTGTGTTGAGCCATTTAGGAGTGATCATTACAGGTAGTTTATTAACTAAATCTCTAATAATATCAAATGAGGCACTACCAGATCCTACTATAATTCCAGCCCTTAGGGTAGTGGTAGCAAAAGTTCCAGTAGTTAAAATATCTTCAACTTTTTTTCGGGAAGAAAGGTGCTTTGACAAGGCTTGGTCATTTACAATACCACTTAGGTAAATCACTTGCTGAACGCGAGTTTGGTTTAAATTAGAAACAAAGTTTTTTGCTGATAAACTTTCTAATTCGTCATAGTTTGTAGCAGATCCTGACATGGAGTGTATCAAATAATACGCAATATCTATAGTATTAGGGATATTTTGAACCGAGAGTTCGTCTAAAAAATCAACCTCAATTACTGTAATTTTACTTTGAAATTCAATAGGGCAATAGAATCTATTCTTATCTCGTACACAACATATTACTTCATGACCTTGTTCTACTAATAAGGGTAAAAGTCTTTTTCCTATGTATCCTGTGGCACCAGTTAAGAGAATTTTCATGACTTTATAAATTAGGTTAACAAAAAAAGGAAACTACGCAATATTTAAATCTTGTAATTTCCTTTTGTGAATTTATGGTAGAACTGTAATTTTTATATAAAGATACAATTAACTTAGTTTATTAGATACCAAACTGATAAACTCTTTTCTGGTTTTGTCTTTTTCAAATGCACCGGTAAATGAAGAAGTAGTTGTTACAGAATTTTGTTTTTGAATCCCACGCATTTGCATACACATATGTTGAGCTTCAATAACAACTGCCACTCCTAATGGATTTAAGGCCTCTTGAATACAGTTTTTAATTTGGTCTGTTAATCGTTCTTGCACTTGCATTCTTCGAGCAAAAGCATCAACAACTCTTGGTATTTTACTCAAACCTACAATTTTACCATTTGGAATATAAGCAACGTGTGCTTTTCCAAAAAACGGAAGCATGTGATGTTCACACATGGAGTACACTTCAATATCTTTTACAACAATCATTTGCTGGTGATCTTCAGTAAACATAGCAGATTTTAGAATTTCTAAAGGATCTAAGCCATACCCATGTGTTAAATATTGCATTGCTTTTGCAACGCGTTCAGGTGTTTTTTCTAGACCTTCGCGAGTCACATCCTCGCCTAGATTTTCGATTATTACTTTATAATTATCCGCTAATGCGTTTGTTATTTCGGTATCGTACTGTTCAATTTTTTCGTAACTTTTCATTTCTTTGATCATTCTATTCTGGGTTTCAATTTTTATTTTGGGTAAATTATTTTTATATTTTAAAAGATACGATGCCGTAGTCCATTTCGAATATCTGACCGGATATGGATTTAGCGTTCTCTGAAATCAAGAAGTTAGCCATATTTGCAACTTCTTCAGGTTTTAAATACCCTTTCATCGGGTGGCGTTCTACCATGTTTTCTTTCATTCGATCGTTTCTTAATATTCCCGCTGCTAAAGTCGTTTCGGTAATTGTAGGGGCAATGGCATTGATTCTAATCACAGATGCTAATTCAGCTCCTAATGATTTTACAAGGCCTTCAATACCTGCTTTGGCTGTTGCTATACTCGCATGAAATGGCATTCCTAGTTTTACAGCAACCGTACTGAATAAAACAATCGACGGATTAGTTCCTTTTCGTAAAGCGGGTAAGTATTTTTGAATGGCTTTCACTGCCCCAATCACATTTATTTCAAAATCATTTCTAAAATCGTCAATACTTAAACTCCCTATTGGTTTTAGATTTATAGAACCAGGACAATAGATTAAAGTATCTACGTTTTCTATATCAGGTAAAGCATCTTGTAGGACATTTATTGAAAAGTGTCTCAAGTTGGGGTGAGTTATTTCAGGCTCGTTTCTACTTATGTTGTACACGATATTGCTTTCTAATTGTTGCAATAGTATGGCACTACCAATACCTTTGCTTCCCCCAATGATTACTATGTTTTTCATGTGTAATATCAATCAGTTATTAAAATTTATTTTTGTAGTTGAATGTGAATTATCGTTTAGAAATTTTGTTGTTGTTAATTTGTCTTTGCATAGTGCATTTAAATCTTCCTTCTCTAAAATCTCTTAGTTTTTCATGCTTTGTTTTTCTTCCTTGCACTCTTTCACGCCACATTTTAAAACTTGATGGTTTCATTTCGGCGCGCATCAAGTTGATTACTTCTTGTTCTTTGAGTCCAAATTGCAATAAAATAGCGTCAAACGTAGTTCGGTCTTCCCAAGCCATTTCTATAACGCGGTCTTTTTCTAAATCAGTAAGTTCTTTTTTTACAGTCACGATACTAAGTTTTTATATTATTCTTTTTTTTAATCTAAGCTTCACTATCGCCTATATCGGCCATAGTATGCAATTTTAAGATTCGGGAACTTTCTTCTTTTACGAGCGGATTTTTTTTCATTTTCCATAAAAAATCACTTGCAAATTTTCTAGTTCTCTCCATGTTTACGATTGGTTTTGGATAATCAACACCAACTTCAAAATCATTAAACTTTTGGTCAAGATATGTCATTTTATAAGGTTCATGGATAAAGCTGCGCGGAATGTTTTGCAACTCAGGAACCCATTTTCTTATAAACTCTCCCTCTGGATCGTGTTCATAACTGTTTTTTATAGGGTTATAAATGCGTAGCATGTTTATACCTGTTTCTCCTGCTTGCATTTGCAATTGCGGAAAATGAATTCCCGGTTCAAAGTCTAAAAACATTTGAGATAAATGATGGGTAGCTTCTTGCCATGGTTGCCATAAATTATGTGTAAAAAACGAAACCAACATGGCGCGCATTCTAAAATTTAAATAACCAGTTTCATTTAAACATCTCATGCACGCATCAATTAGCGGGAAACCTGTCGTTCCTGTTTTCCAAGCTTCGATGTAATTGTTATTTACTTTCTTTTGCAAGGAATGAAAACCTTTATTTACACTCTCAAACTCCATGATTTCCTCCATTTCAAACTTTTGAATAAAATGAGCTTGCCATGTTAATCGTGATACAAATGAGTCTATTTGTTTAGGATCACTACATTGTAATCTAAAAGTAGCAGCTTTTTGCAATACTTCACGAGTTGATAAATTTCCCCATGCAATATAAGGGGATAACCTACTGCAGCTTTTTCTTGCCAATAATGGTTTAGAAATATGAGAACCGTAATTAAAATACCTTTCATTAAAAAAGGTTTCTAAATACTTGCGACCCATTGTGGTACCTCCTTTTTGAAAAATGGTATCAGGAACAGTGTCTAAGTCTTGTTTTTCGAGTGTTTTCTCTAACTCAATTATCTCCTCAATTGGAACGTATTTTTTTGGGTCAAAATCAAAAACGAATAATGGCAAATTCATGTATTTTTCCCATTGTGATACCCAATTTGATCTGTCTTTTAATCCTCTAAAAATACCATTGTTGATGTTTTCTTCCCAATGGATAAAGTTGTTTTTACAATATCTTTTGAAAGTTTTGTCACGTTCATAAGTGATTTTTATTCCTGTTTCTTGGTGTGAATAGACGGTTTTTATTTTATAATTTTCTTCTAAGAAATTAAAAACCTGCATCACTTCAGATGAAACTGCTAATATTTTTGTGTTAGATTGTTCTAGTTGCTTGTTTAAATCTACAATGGATTGTTTAATAAAATTCCAATGTCTTGTACTATAATGAGTGTCATTTTTTAATGATTTTTCAAATACATATAGCAATAAAGTAGGAATTCCTGAATTTGTTGCATTGAAAATAGCTTCGTTATCTTGTAAACGAAGATCTCTTTTCAACCAGACTACATTGATATTTTTTTTATTTGTATTCATTTACATTAAAATAGTTTGTTTTGCAACCATAAGTTTTGAAATTTCGATTGTCCATCATAATTTGATGCTTGTAACTTGATGTTGAACTTTCGGTCTCTAGGATCATTGCCCACTCCAGAAACATACATCCAGTTACCATAATTGCTATGTACATCATAATCAAGTAAAAGAGACTCAAAATATGCAGCACCAATACGCCAGTCCAGTAACAATTCTTTAGCAAAGTACGAAGCTACATTTTGCCTACCTCTATTACTCATCCAGCCCGTTTGTAGTAATTCAATCATATTTGCATTTACAAATGGTTCTTCGGTAGTTCCATTTATCCATTTAGTAATTGCATATTTATTATTTTTCCAATCGTAATCTCTATGTAAAATGCCGCCTATTTTAAAGATACTATCTCCGTTTTTTAATGAAATGTATTTGAAATAATCCCTCCAAATCAACTCAAAAATTAGCCAGTATGTAGACTCATTTTTTTCAATTTCTTTCTCATATTGCAAGATTTCCCAATAAATAGTTTTCGCCGAAATGGAAC
The DNA here is from genome assembly GCF_002150205.1 of Flavobacterium sp. FPG59. Classification (NCBI taxonomy): domain Bacteria; kingdom Pseudomonadati; phylum Bacteroidota; class Flavobacteriia; order Flavobacteriales; family Flavobacteriaceae; genus Flavobacterium; species Flavobacterium sp. FPG59. The sequence continues at coordinate 20,828 of NZ_MTCA01000033.1, forward strand.
CATTGGCTAACCAAGGTGAAAATTTCGAACTAAAATCGGCGCCTATCAATCCATTGCGAGTGAGTTTATAAACGCTTAACTTTTCGCTATCCCAAAAATAACCTTGTAATCTAGATAAAGCTGCATCTTCACCTCCACGAAACGGAAAAGCAGTTCTAGAATCTAATTCAAAATCTTCTAAACCCAAATCTTGTAGAGTAGGAATCTTAGTGACATTTGAAACCAAGTTTTCTTTTGGTTTTGCTTTAGAAACAAATAAAGATTTAACTCGAGCTGATTTTTCGCATTTATTTCTAAATTTTGTAAAAACATTTGGTATCGATTCAATATCAAAGGGAATGCTATCAGGATGAAACAAAAATTGCTTGTAAGAAGTTCTAAATTCTACTGTAGCCTCTGTTTTTTCTCTTATATTTTGCTCAATTTGCTTTTCCTCACTAGTCCATTCTTCTTGAAAGTAAAGGGAATTAATTTCATTCTTCTTAATGAATTCAGGCAATACATCCTCAGGTTTTTGTTGGTAAACTAATAATGAAATGTTTAGTTTTTCTAGATTTTTACGCAAAGCAACAACAGACTCTAGTAAGAACTTAGCTCTAAATTTCTCTGTTTTTTTAAATCCAAATTGTGTTTCTTCAAACTGTCTTGGGTCAAAAAAATATACAGCAACAACCGTCTCATTTTTATCAATTGCATTTTTAAGTGATTCATTATCTTGAACTCTCAAATCATTTCTAAACCAAACTAAACCTTTTTGTTTCTTTTGCATTTTTCACTACAATATTTTACTTCTTCCCAAACTTTTTCCCATTTTTTCCTCCAGTTAAAGGGCCTGTTGCAAACTAGGCACATTTTTGAGGGTAAATGCTCTTTTTTCACTATTTGTATTTTTCAAACTCATTGACAACTATTGTAGCCTTTAAGTCAAACATTAAATTGTACAACCCGAAAAAAGTTCTATTCATGTATATAAAATGCTTAGAACCTCTGTTGCCATTCATCTTTCTTAAGTTTGTATCCTTAGAAAAACGCTCTCCTAATGCAGCTATATTGTCAAAAAATGTTACATCAGAAAAATCAAATGTTGATGCTTGAAATGGCTGAGTGAATAAGGATAACAAATCATGAAACATGGTTGTAAAATAAGCGATTTCCTCAGCGGTATCATCGGTTCTTAAAATTTCAAGTTCAAACAATTTAGCGTTAAATAATTTAGGATCATTTATGACCTTTTTGTCAATAAGCTCAAAATAAGGGATGTAGAATTCCGTAGGAATTTTTTTCATGCATCCAAAATCGAGTGCTACAAGATTGTTGTTTTCATCTACCAAGAAATTTCCTGGATGTGGATCTGCGTGTACTTTTTTCAGAATATGAATTTGGTACATATAAAAATCCCACAAAGCCTGTCCAATTTTATCAGACGCCACTTGATCTGTATTTATTTTTGTAAACTCTGATAGGTGTTTTCCAGTCATCCAATCCATGGTAATGATTTTCTCTGATGAAAACTCTGGATAATAGCTAGGGAAAACTAAATTTTCAATTTTTTGACAGGCCTCAACTACTTCTTGGCTTTGTTTTAGTTCCAATAAATAATTAGTTTCCTCAATCAATTTATCTTCTACTTCTTTGAAATATTTATCAGAATCTTTTCCTTGCAGGTTAAACATTCTTATGGCAATTGGTTTTACCATAGACAAATCCGATGAAATACTATTGGCTACACCAGGATACTGAATTTTTACCGCTAATTTTTTACCGTCTTTAACCGCAACGTGTACTTGTCCTATGCTAGCGGCATTTACTGAGGTAGCATTAAATTCATCAAATATTTCATACGGTGTTTTACCAAAATTAGTTTTGAATGTCTTTAAAACCAATGGAGCAGATAATGGAGGCACTGAAAATTGCGATAGTGAGAATTTTTCAACGTAAGCTTGTGGTAAAAAACTTTTATCCATGCTTAACATTTGGGCTACTTTAAGTGCACTTCCTTTTAAACTTTTAAGCCCATCATAAATATCCTCTGCATTATCTACATTCAATTGATCACGAGTCATATCAGAGTTGACCATTTTGCCACCATAATATTTTAGGTAGTTTACGCCAACTTTTGCACCTGTTTGTACTAATTTAGTTGCCCGCTCAATTTTTGAGGTGGGTATGTAGTCTATTGTTTTCATTACTTGTTGTATATTTTTTCTTTGAAAATAAATTTTCCAAAATCGATTAAACTGTCTATTGGAGCAATATTCATTAACTCAAAAGTCACTTTGACAGACTTTTCAATATAGATATCTGTTTTTTCAAATGCTGGACTAGCATCATCAAGCCAGAACTTTAAGGTTAATAAAAGTTGTATCCAAGACGTTTCTTGAAAAGCTTTTTCTTGAAAGTTTTGTAAACGCTCTTGTTGTGTTCTAAAATCATCAGCGATAATTTCGGTTAAGAAATTTTTAAAGCTATTTCTCAATCCAGATAGTTGCATTACTTTTTTAAGTTGGTCATTATGCTCTTTTAAAACTAAAACTACATAACTCCTGTTAGCAGTAAGGATTTCAAAAAAAGTAAAATAGAAACTTAACATTTTACTTTTCATATCATACATCTCGTATTCTTTATTTTTTTGTAAGAGTTCAATTGTTTTTTCTATAAACATTTTGAAAATCTCTTTTTCGATACTTTCTATTGTCCCGAAGTACGCATAAAATTCTGTTTCAGTAAAATCATTAGACTTGCTAAAACTGTATACTGACTTAGGTTTTTCACTGTGTTCTAGTACATAATCCATGTACAATGAAACTATCTTATCTTTTGTAATTGCTGTTTTCTTGGTAGCCATTTTAGTGTGTATTTCTAATTAAGGTATAAAGGTAGTAAATGTTTAACTATATAT
>NZ_MTCA01000155.1:0-7491 GCF_002150205.1 Flavobacterium sp. FPG59
GACCTTATGTGTCTTATATGGTTATAAAAATAATTAGCTAAAGATGTTTGCAAACCTTTAGAAAACTTAGATGTTAAAATAAATATACGGCAAGGATATTAGTATTTGTAATTGGTGTTAAACAACAAAGATTCAGTATTAAAAAAAACAGCATGAAAAAGAGCGCTTTTTTATTTTTATTATTGGTTTTGCAATGCAATTCAGCTTTGCTATGCGCACAAACAGAACCCGAAGAAATCAAGCTTGATACAGATCAATTTCAAGAACTTTTTTATGAATCGTTACTTCAAAAAGGGATTGAGAATTATGACAAAGCTATCGTTGCTTTAGAAAAAGCTGATAAATTTAAACCTAATGATGCAACCGTTTATTTTGAGCTGGGCAAAAATTATTTAGCCTTAAAAGACTATCAAAGTGCCTATACCTCATTTGAAACTGCTACCAAGCTTGATCCTAAAAACAGATGGTATTGGATAGGGATGTATGATGTAAGTTATGAAACTAAAAACTTTACTCAAGGCATAACAATAATTAATAAATTGATAGAATTTGACCCTAAATATAAAGAAGATTTAACGTCACTTTATATGGGTACCAATCAATTTGAAAAAGCATTGGCACTGATTCAAGAACTTAATGAAACGGTAGGAAAAACAGATAGAAGAGAATTGTACAAAAGCCAGATCTTGGCACAAGGAAAATATCAGAATCTAGAAATCAATAATCTAGAAGAACAAATTGTCAAATATCCGCAGCAGGAATCCAATTATATCAGTCTAATCTTTTTGTATACCAAGAACAATGAAGATGCAAAAGCATTTGAAATTGTAAAAAAGCTAGAAAACGCAATTCCAAATTCAGAGTGGGCGCAAGTCAGTTTGTTTAAAACATACCTTGACGGCAATGAAGCTCAAAAAGCCATTACGGCCATGAATGTGGTTCTAGCAAGTACAAAAATTGACTCAAAAATAAAGCATAGAATCTTAAATGAATTTTTAATTTTCACACATAAAAATCCACAGTACGCACCTGATTTAGAAAAAGCAGTTGCCACGTTTAATAATGATACGAGTGTGGATGTAAACAAAGAAATTGGTAAATTTTTTCAAAATAAAAAGCAGTGGGATAAGGCGGTATTGTATTATGAAAAATCAGCTCAAAGAGGAGTGGGAGACACGCTGGAAACGAACTTACTTTTGTTTCAGTCGTACGTGGAGCAGAAAAATTTTAGTAGCCTTGCACCTAAAGCCGAATCTTTGATAGAAACCTATCCGTCACAAGCGCAATTTTATTTTTACGCCGGATTAGCGTACAACCAGTTGAAACAATTCAAGAAAGCAAAGGACTATTTAGAAATGGGCATGGATTATGTAGTAGAAAATAAGGAATTAGAAATTAACTTTAATTTACAACTAGGTGAGGCCTTTAATGGTCTGGGTGATTTTAAGAAAAAGGATTTATTTTTCTCAAAAGCCAATCAATTACTAAAAGAAAAAAAATAATGAAAAAAGGAATATATTTGGTTTTACTGGCGCTTGTAATGGTTTCTTGTAAATCAAAGGCCGTTGCAGTAGCCACAGTAAAGGAGCCGCTTGCTGAGACAAATGTAATGACGGCCAAAAAAATTATTGAAAACCATTACAACAACAAAACCGATTTTTCAACCCTGTACATCAAGTCTAGTGCTAGGTATAGTGACGACAAACAAACTCAAAATGTAACTGCCGAAATTAGAATTAAGAAAGACGAGCAAATTTTAGTAAGCATTCGTTTTTTAGGAATCACTATGGCCAAAGCCTTGATAACTCCTAACACAGTGAGTTATTATGAAAAAATAAACAACAGTTATTTTGAAGGTGATTTTAGCAGCTTAAGCCAATGGTTAGGAACTGATTTAGATTATTCTAAAATTCAAAACCTATTATTAGGTCAGGCGCTTGATGACTTGAGAAGAGGCAAATACACTGAAACAATTTTGGATCAAAGCTATAGATTAGATGCTGTTACAAATGAAAACACACAAAAATCATTTTTCTTAGACAGCAATCAGTTTTTAATCCAAAAACAAGAAATTACGCAGCCTAAAGAAGAGCGTATGATAAAAGTAGCCTATCTAGGTAACAAAGAATATGACAATATGAAACTGCCTACAGCCTTACTGATCAATACTTTTCAGAAAAAAGGAACTACAGAAATCAATTTAGAATACAATTCGGTTTCCTTTAATGAGGAACTTTCTTTTCCATATAGTGTACCAAATGGGTACAAAAGAATTTTAATTAAGTAAATTAGCAAAAATATTTTTTATCTCATGCCAAAATATATCCTAAGCCTAATTTGTATTTGTATGACTTCATTGTTGTGGAGTCAAGAATCACAGCAAGAAAAATTAGAACAACGCAAAGCTCAAATTCAAAAAGAAATTAAAGAAAACGAAAAGTTATTACAAACCGTAAAGAAAAAAGAAAAATCTGCGGTAAATGTAGTAGTGATTCAGAGTACGAAAATTAAGCTCAAGGAGAAACTAATTAATACCACCGAAAAGCAAACTAAATTGCTTAAAAATGACATGTATATTAATCAAGTTCAGATTAATAAGCTTAAAAAAGAACTTAAAATCCTAAAAGAGGATTACGCTAAAATGATTGTCAAATCCTACAAAAGTCGTTCTTCTGAAAGCAGAGCCATGTTTTTATTATCATCTGAAAATTTTCTTCAAGCGTATAAAAGAGCGCAATATATGAAGCAGTATACAGGCTATAGAAAAATGCAAGGGGAAGAAATAAAATCAAAAACTGATAAACTAGCAGACTACAATCAGAAATTAGACATTCAAAAAACGGCCAAACAAAAGTTGATTGCCGAGAATGAAAAGGAACGTTTGTCTCTTGAAAAAGAAAAGCAAGAGCAACTCAAGTTATTGAATTCTATTAAAAAAGACAAAAACAAGATTGCGCAAGAAATAAAAAAACGTCAACAAGAGTATAGAACTATTGACAGGCAAATCAATAGGTTAATTAGAGAAGCCATTGCCGAGGCCAACAGAAAAGCAGCCCTAGAAAAAGCAAAAGCTAATCCTAGTGCTCCAGTATCTAAAGCGGCTGTATCATCATCAAAAATTGAGTTGACCCCAGAGGCCAAATTAATTGCTGATAATTTTAGGTCCAATAGAGGTAGACTTCCTTATCCTGTAGAGAAAGGTTTCATATCACTAGGATATGGAAATCAAACACATCCTATGTTCAATACCATAACGATTCACAATAGCGGAGTTGAAATTACTACTGATAAAGGAGCAAATGCGAGAGCCGTTTTTGGTGGAGAAGTAACAAGTGTTATTGTAATCTCTCCAGTAAATAAAGCGGTCATGATACAACACGGAGATTATTTTACGGTGTACCAAAATTTAAGTTCCGTTTCTGTGAGTAAAGGTGATAAAGTAAGTATTAAGCAAAGCATAGGAAGGGTACGTACTAATGGGGAAACAGGAAAAACTATTATTAAGTTCTTGATCCTTCAAAATACAACTTATAATAACCCTGAGGGCTGGCTTTCGCCAAGATAAATTTTTTCTATATTTTATAAAAACACTATTGATTTTCTCGGATTTCAATAGTGTTTTTTTTGTTATGGTTAATTGCTGGTAACTATTTTTGGTAAGTTTGAATTTTACATGGTAGATTTGTGAATTTTGTTTAACTTTGCATAGAAAATATTAAACAAAAATAGGTGTTGAAATTTATTTGGTACCCCAAACAATAAGACACAACCTTCTAAAATAGTAATTTGAAGAGTTGAAAAGTATAAAAAACATGGAAAATAAGAAACCAGATAACGTTGTTTACAATCAAGAAAAAGGATTTAATGCTAATGTATTGCCGTATGCTACTAATGTAGGTGCGCCAGCTATACGTGTTGACGATGTAGTTTCCTGGAAAAGCAGAGGAATTGATAATGTAAACAAAGAACTCGGGAATAAGTTTAACGAACTCAAATTACAGTACGAAAAGTTAATGCAAGAGTATGAGTGGAATGAATTGGTGTATAGTGCTAAATTTTCCTTTGAACCTGTGATAGGTGAAATTTATCATTTATACAGAGATGCCGAAGGAGTGAATTTCCTGTCTTTAATAGGTCCTAATGAGTGGAACAAAGAGCATATAGGTAGTTTTAAGCTTAACAGCGACAAGAAATGGATTGTGTTACATAATGCAAGCTCTAGTTTGTTTTAATGCTGTAAGCGTATCAGAAGAGCCATATTAAATGTTTGTATAGTATTTAAATTAGTCTATATTTCATCATAAAAAAAGGGAGTCCAAAATATAATATTTTGGACTCCTTTTTTTATAGATTGAGTAAATCATCTTAAAAGAAAAAAGTCCTTTTAAAAGCTCCTCCGCCGCGGCGGACTTGAACCAAGGTTCGAAATGACATAAAACAAAAAAGCCACTCAATTTCTTGAATGGCTTTTTAAAAGCTCCCCCTCTTGGGCTCGAACCAAGGACCCTCTGATTAACAGTCAGATGCTCTAACCAACTGAGCTAAGGAGGAAACTGTATGTTTTTATTTTTTAAAGAACGTCTTATTTATTTGCTTTTGAATAACTCTGTTTGTTTGTCTAAGCGGTTGCAAAGATAGGCTATCATTTGGTTTCTGCAAATAAAATTGAAACTTTTTTTCATTTTTTTTACTTCCCTATAATTGCTTTGTAAACGTCATTTCCGTTTGCAAATAGTAATAGTGTTATAAGTAAAACAAAACCAACTAATTGTGCGTTCTCTAGGAATTTATCGCTAGGTTTTTTACCTGATATAATTTCGTATAATAAAAACATCACATGACCACCATCTAGTGCTGGAATAGGCAAAAGGTTCATTACACCAAGCATTATTGACAATAATGCAGTAATAGTCCAGAACATTTCCCAACTCCAAGTTTTTGGAAAAATATCAAATATAGCTTTGAAACCACCTACTTGTTTGTAAGCTTTAGTTTCTGGATTAAAAATCATTTTTAATTGTTTTCCGTATCCTACTAATTGATCTTTTCCTCTAGTTATACCCACAGGAATTGATTCTAATAGCCCAAATTCTTGTTTACTTACTTTGTAGTACCCCAGTTTTTCTAAATAATCCATTCCCAATCTTCCAATACCTATTCCTAGTTTTCCTTCAGAATTGATTTGAATAGGTAATTTAATTTCTTTTTCGTCTCTTAGGATTAAAGCTGTTACGGTTTTGTTTTTATTATTTTCAAAAACTGTTTTGGCTTGATCATAGTACTTGGTAGTTTGCCCATTTACAGAAAGAATAATGTCTTTTGGCATCAAAGTAGTATTTTTAGAACCTTCAGAAATAGCTCCTACCACAAATGGCATTCTAATATCAAGTAAACTTTTTTTCTCAACTTTTGATAATTGGTCAACAAAATCATTTGGCATATTGATCGTTTGTTCTGTTGTGCCCCTTTTTATGATGACTTCTTTTGCCATGATTACTTTCATGGTAAGATCATTGTCAAATTTTACAATTTTTTCACCATCAACAGATACAATGTGGTCTCCAGTTTTAAAACCTACTTTTTGCATGGTTTTGTTTTCTACAAGTAAACCGTCTTTCAAGTCTTCATTTGCAATATAAGTATCACCGTACGCAAATGCCATACCTATATATATTATGAAAGCCAAAATGAAATTTACAGTAACACCACCCAACATAATGATTAATCGTTGCCAAGCTGGTTTAGATCGAAATTCCCATGGTTGCGGCGGCAAAGCCATTTGTTCTTTGTCCATGCTCTCATCAATCATTCCGGAAATTTTCACATAGCCACCAAGGGGTAACCAACCGATACCGTATTCGGTTTCGCCAATTTTCTTTTTGATAAGGGAATATTTTACGTCAAAAAATAAGTAGAATTTTTCGACTCTAGTTTTAAATAATTTTGCAGGAATAAAATGTCCTAACTCGTGAAGTACAATAAGTAAGGATAAGCTCAATAAGAATTGAGAAAGCTTGATAAATAGATCCATTTTTTAATTTTGATTCTTAATATGATGCACAAAAATAGGGTTTTCTGTTTGTATATTTTACAATAATTGTTCCAGAGCAATTTAAAAGTTTGTTAATTATGTTAATTTGAAATAGAACTTTGAATGCTGAATCTTAACTTTACTTTCTTAAATCCCATTATTTAGGATTTATATCACTTTAAAACACGTATAATGTCGTCAAAATTATTTTCTCCTATTACCATAAAAAGCATCACGCTAAAAAATAGAATTGCAATTTCTCCTATGTGTCAATATTCAGCTCAAGACGGTTTTGCTAATGATTGGCATCTGGTACATTTGGGTAGTCGCGCCATAGGCGGCGTAGGATTAATTATTCAAGAAGCCACATCGGTTTCACCCGAAGGTAGAATCTCACCAGAGGATTTAGGACTTTGGAATGACGAGCAAATTGTGAAGATGAAAGAAATCAATACTTTTATTGTGAGTCAAAATTCAGTTCCTGGAATACAATTGGCGCATGCCGGCCGTAAAGCCAGCTCAGCATCACCCTGGAACGGAGGACGTAAACTTGATGATTCACAAGGAGGTTGGGATACTGTAGCACCAAGCCCAGTTGCCTACCATCATACTGAGAAAGCTCCTCTTGAGCTTCATGAAGCAGGAATACAAAAAGTAATTTCAGATTTTAAATCTGCTACAAAAAGAGCTGTTCAAGCAGGTTTTCAGGTGATGGAAATACATGCTGCTCACGGGTATTTATTGCATCAATTTTTATCTCCGCTGTCTAATTTTAGAACGGATAATTACGGTGGTAGTTTTGAAAACCGCATCCGCTTGACGCTTGAAGTTGTTGAGGCTGTACAATCAGAATGGCCTGATTATTTACCCTTGTTTGTAAGGATATCAGCAACTGACTGGGCTGAGGGTGGATGGAACTTAGAAGAATCGGTTCAACTTTCTAAAATTTTAAAAGGAAAAGGAGTTGATTTAATTGATGCTTCAACCGGAGGTTTGGTGTCGCACCAGCAAATTCCGTTAGGACCTAACTATCAAGTTCCTTTTGCCGAAAGCATAAAAAAGGAGACGGGAATTCAAACAGGAGCGGTAGGTTTAATTACGGAAGCTGCTCAAGCCGAGGAAATCATTGCCTCTGGAAAAGCTGATTTGGTTTTTATAGCACGAGAATCTTTGAGAGATCCTAATTTAGGTTTGACATTTGCCAAAGAGCTAAATGCCGATATGGAATGGCCAAAACAATACGCTAGAGCGAAACAGTAAGGTTTTGAAACATATAAGTCATATAAGTTTTCTTTTTTTAAACCATTAAGGTATTAAGAAAATTAAGTTTTTGATGGTTCGCTTTTGTCGTATTTATTTGAAGATCTTATATGACTTATATGTTTCAATATTTTTTTAACCATTAAGGAATTAAGAAAAGTTAAGGTAGTTGCTAGTTTTGGTTTTACGAATCTTATATG
>NZ_MTCA01000164.1:0-6891 GCF_002150205.1 Flavobacterium sp. FPG59
ATTTAAAACTGGCAATACTATTAATAGTCAGTGCCACAATAATTGTATTGAACGCAAATGAAATTAGACTGTGCAACAAAACAAATCTTCTGATAACCTTTGAGCTTACTTGGACATCTGAAACTTGAAATGTCATACCAATTACGAATGAGAAATAGGCGAAATCAATATAATCAGGCTCCTCCTTACAAGGAAATTTGATACCTCCAACATTACTACCCGTTTTTAATTGATTATGGTCGTGATATAAGTGTGCATACCGAATTGTAAAAATTGTATGAAGCAATGTCCACGACACTAAAATGGGCGATAATGAAACGATTGCATCAAATATTCTGTTAAAGGACGATTCTTCTGTACCTTTTAAAAGAAGTAAAGTACCAAACAAACTAACACAAACAGCAATGAGCACTATCGTAAAAATCACTTTAAGTCCATCATCCTGACGATCTACCACCTCACATAGATCTTTATTTGTGGTAGTAAAAAACAATGCCCAGCTAAATATAATTAGAGAAAGACAAAAGATATCCCAGGATAAAATTATCCTGTTTTTAATATCAATTTTAAAAAACAGTAAAATGAAATACAACAATAATGATAAGGTAAGACAAATTATTATCTTTTTTATTCCGCTAGTATTTCGCAGAAAACTATATTTTGTTGTTTTCATATTCAGCAATTAATGATTTTTCTAATATTATTTTGGGGGCATAGTCTTCATCAATTAATTTACTATCACAACCGCCAATACAAATAATACTAGCGGTTTTAGATAGTCTTAAATTTTCTAATTGCCCATAACGTTTTAGGATATTTTTTATCACACTTCGTTCGATTCGAGCTATTGTTGTGAATAAAATTTACTAATGCTTCTTAAACTACTTATTAATGTGTATGCTCACCGCCACCTTTCATAGCAGACAGTAAATAAAAAGCTCCTTTAATTACAATTTTTGCATCGGCAGGAATTGCTTCAACAAATTTCACTTCGGTATACCCTAAATCTGTTGTTCCTGGTACAACTTCTATTGCTTTGAAATGTACTTCGTTGTGTCCTTCTTCCTCGCCAACAGCTTCTTCAGAATGTGCTTCGCCTTCTTTGTGTTCGTGAGCTTCTGCTTTTTTACCTGTGGCTTTTTCTTCGTGTTCTTCTTGGATATAGACAAAGTATTTATCTCCATTTTTTACAACAGCATCTTTGGGTAGGGCAGGGACGGTTGCATTTTTAATATTGATATTGGCAGAAACATACATTCCAGAAATTAAATCTTTGGAATCAGCTGGATTAATTTTGGCGTGAACAGCAACGGTTTTGCTTTCATTTGAAAAGGATTTATTGATACCAAATATTTTTCCTTTAATGGATTTGTTTCCTTGATTAGTCAAAATAAAGTCTATCGTTTGCCCCACAGAAATTGATTCCAAATCTTTTTCATAAACGTTTAAGTCCAAGTGCATCTGGCTATTATCCACGACTTCAAAAAGGGTTATTCCTGTTTCGGCAAATGCTCCTTTGGCAATGCTGATTTTTCCAACATAACCGGATATTGGTGAAACTATCGGTACCAAACTTGATCCGCTTGTACTCATATTCAGGGCTTGCAATTTGTTTTTTGCAGCTTTTGCTCTGGCTCTTTCAACAGCTAGTTTTGATTTTACTTCCTGAAGTACTTTTCTAGGGTTTACATTTTCATCAGTTAATGTCTTCTGGCGATTGTATTCTAATTGCAGGTATTCAATATTGGCAACAGCCGAATTATAATCTTCCTGCATTCCAACTACTTCTAAATTTTGAATAGTTGCCAGTACTTTTCCTTTGTTTACATACGTGCCTTCTAAAACAAAAATATCCTTAACCGTTCCTCCAATTAAGGTTGAAATGTTAGCCATATTTTGTGGTGGAACTGTCGTATATCCATTGGCTTTAATCACTAAATTAAGATTCCTGTTTTCTACAGAACCTGTTTGAATACCAACTGTTTTGAATTGTAAGGCTGTTAATGCTACTTCGTTTTCTGATTTTTCTTCTTCGTGACCTGCTTCTTCTGTTTTCTTTTCTCCACAAGAGGTGAGAAGTAGTAAGAATAAAGTATTAAGTATTAAGAAAATTTTGAATTTTGAATTTATATTTTTCATTTTGAGAAATTTTATTTGTTAGAAATAGATGGAAATTGCAATTGAATAGCACTTTGATTATAAGCATTGGTAGCTTCGGCATTTTGCTTTTTGATGTCGATAGCCTGATTCAAAAAACTGATGTAATACCAATAACTCATATCACCATTGGCATAACTTTTTTGAGCCGTTGCAATTATTTGTTCTGCATATAGCAAACCTTCCTTTTGATAATAATCTAATGCTTTTTGTTGCTTTTCGAAATCATTTTTCAATTCCTGCATTTGTAATTTCAAAGTCAATTTATTTTTGTCTAATTCTAATTGGGATTGCGAAATACTGATAGCAGATGCTTTAGCTTTAGCTGAATTTACCCCACCAAATAAAGGAATTTGTAAACCTGCCGTAAACCCTTGAAAATAAGATTTGGTATCAATGGTTTGTCCAAAATAACCTAATCCTAATTTTGGTGTTCGCAATGCTTTAAAAGTATTGGCTTCTTTTTGATACACCGAAATTTGCTGTGTATAATAATCGGTTACCAACGTTTCTACTTTGGATTGGTTTTCATTCGGTTGAAATGAATATTGCATTGGCGTTGTACTATCGGGTACAATATTCTCTTCCGTTTGAATAAAAAATTGTAATTGTTTTTGGTAAATTGCCAAATCAAATTCGAGTTGCGCTTGCTGTGTTTCTATTTCTTTTGACTTTGCTTTGGCACTGATTACTTCAATTTTTCCGCTTTCGCCTGTTTCAAAACGTAGTTCTGCATTCTTTAGGAATTTAGAATAAATTTCCAATAAATCTGCATTTAGTTTTTGTACAGAAACACCATATAAATATTGATAGTAGGCGATTGTTACTGCTTTTTCGATTTCATATTCGGATAATGCTTTTCGTTTTTCAGCTAGTTTCACCAATTCTTCCTGCAATTGACGATTGGCTTTTGTAATTCTTCCAATTGGAAAATACTGCTGTATCGAAACATTGCTATCATAATATTTACTATTGAATTGCCCACCCTGATATTGCACTTGCAAAGGATCTGCTTGAAATGCTGTCTTTTTCAGAACCGTTTGTTTCTCAATTTCCTTATCAGCAATCTTTAAATCAATATTATTGGTTTTTGCAATTTCGATAGCTTTTTGTAATGAAATAGGCTGGCTATTTTGAGCAAAAGAAAAACTACTTATCAATAAAACTATTAGGGTAACGATTGGTGTTTTTATTTTTCTTCTTGCTTTAATTCCTTTTTCAAACAATAAATAAAGTATTGGTAAAACAATCAACGTCAATAATGTAGCCGATAATAATCCTCCAATAACAACCGTTGCCAATGGTTTTTGTACTTCAGCTCCACCGCTGGTGGATAATGCCATTGGCATAAATCCTAAAGACGCAACAGCAGCTGTCATTAAAACAGGTCGTAACCGTGTTTTTGTACCCATTAAAACTCTTTGTAATGGATCGGTTATTCCTTCAGATTTCAATTGATTGAAATAAGAAATCAATACAATTCCGTTTAACACTGCGATTCCGAAAAGGGCTATAAATCCAATTCCTGCCGAAATACTGAAAGGCATTCCCCTCATCCATAGTGCGAAAACACCTCCAATGGCTGATAATGGGATGGCGGTAAATATTAGCAAAGATTGTTTCATACTATTGAAAGTAAAATATAGCAGCACCATTATTAATGCTAATGCAATAGGTAAAGCAACCGAAAGTCTTTTAGTAGCTTCAATCAAGTTTTCGAATTGTCCTCCATAAGTAACATAATAACCTGGGGGAAGTTTGAAATCTTTATCAAGTTTAGCCTGAATTTCTTCGACAACGCTTTTTATATCTCGACCACGAACGTTTAATCCAACAGTAATTCTACGTTTACCATTCTCACGAGAAACCTGAACAGGGCCTTGCTCATAAGAAACCGTTGCTACTTGTGATAGTGGTACTTGTTGTCCGTTTGGTAAAGGAATAAATAGATTACTCACATCTGTAATATCTGTTCGGCTAGCTGCATCCATTCTCACCACTACATCAAATCGTTTGCTTTCTTCATAGATTTTACCTGCGCTTTCTCCTGCAAATGAAGAGCGGATGATTTGGTTGATATCGGTAATATTCAAACCATATAATGCAATTTTATTGTAATCGTATTTTACAGTAATTTGCGGTAAGCCTGTTACTTTATCTGCTTTTAAGTCTCCAATGCCTTCAATATTATTGACTTTAGCAATCAATTCTTTGGCTTTAGTATCTAAAATTTCTAAATCATCACCAAAAATTTTAATGGCTATATCACTTCGGCTTCCGGTCATTAACTCGTTGAATCGCATTTGAATTGGTTGTGAAACTTCAATATTAGCACCTGGAATGGCTTCCATTTCTTCTTTCATTGCATTGGCTAAATCTTCCCAATTGTCGTAATCACCTGTCCATTCACTTTTGTCTTTAAGTACAATAATCATATCCCCACTTTCTATAGGCATTGGATCCGTTGGAATTTCACCACTTCCAATTTTGGTTACTATGGTTTTAATTTCGGGAAATTTAGCTTTTAGAATTTTTTCATATTCTGTGGTTGTTTTTACCATTTGCGAAAGCGAACTTCCGGTCATAATTGTAGCATTTAAGGCTAAATCTCCTTCTTCAATTGTTGGAATGAATTCGCCACCCATATTTTGAAAAATTACTAGCGCCAATACAAATAGACCTAATGAAATTGCCAAAACTGCTTTTTTGAAACGCAATGCTTTTTCTAAAAACGGGGTATATATTCCCTCGAACCAAGCCATCATTCTATCACTAAAATTGGTTTTGTGTTCTGTATTTTTGGATAAGAACATCGCACTCATCATTGGTACATAAGTTAAAGACATAACAAATGCACCTATTACTGCAAATCCTACTGTCATTGCCATTGGTCGGAACATTTTACCTTCTGTGCCAACTAATGCCAGGATTGGCAAATACACGATTAAGATAATTATTTCCCCAAAAGCGGCACTGTTTCTAATTTTGGAAGCCGATTGATATACCTCTTCATCCATTTCAGATTGGGATAAATCTTTTTTTCTTTTGAGTTTTTGCAAATGATGCATTGTTGCTTCGACAATTATAACCGCACCATCGACAATAATTCCAAAATCGATTGCTCCTAAACTCATTAGATTTCCGCTTACTCCAAAGGTATTCATCAAAATCACAGCGAAAAGCATTGATAATGGAATTACAGATGCTACAATTAGTCCTGCACGAAGATTTCCAAGAAATAAGATCAATACAAATATTACTATTAATGCACCTTCCAATAGGTTTTTAGTAACAGTTCCTATGGCACTATCTACTAATTTTCCTCTATCGATAAAAGCTTCAGCAACCACTCCCTCTGGAAGAGTTTTGTTGATCTGATCCATTTTTTCTTTTACTCTATTGACAACTGCACTTGAATTTTCTCCTTTTAGCATAAGAGCCATTCCACATACAATTTCTCCTTTTCCGTCTTTAGTAGATGCCCCATAACGTAGTGCTACACCTTCTCTAACTTCGGCTACATTTCGAATTAAAATAGGTGCACCGTTTTTATTGGCAACCACTATATTTTCTAAATCTTTGATGCCTGTAGCCATACCAACACCACGAATGAAATAAGAGTATTGGTCTTTTTCAATGTAAGCACCGCCTGTGTTTTGATTATTTTTTTCTAAAGCCTCAAAAATATCGGTAATGGTTATTCCTAAACTATTTAGTTTATTTGGATTAATAGCCACTTCGTATTGTTTTAATTTTCCTCCCCAGGTACTGACTTCGGCAACACCTTCAATACCCTGTAATTGTGGAGTGATAATCCAATCCTGAATGGTTCGTAATTTTACGGCATCGTATTTATCTTCATAGCCTTTTTTGGCATATACATCGTATTGATATATTTCTCCTAGACCTGTAGAAATAGGTCCTAATTCTGGAGAACCTGCATATTTAGGTATGTTTTCTTCAGCTTGCTTTAAGCGTTGAAAAATTTGCTCTCTTGCCCAATATATATCTACATCGTCTTTGAAAACAACAGTTACCACAGATAATCCAAAACGAGAAATGCTTCGTAATTCAATTACTTTTGGAATCGTTTTTACAGCTTGTTCGAGTGGATAGGTAATTAATTGTTCTACTTCCTGACTTGCTAAAGTAGGGGCAGTAGTAATTATTTGTACTTGATTATTAGTTACATCTGGCAAGGCATCCAGCGGTAAATTTTTAATAGAATAACTTCCCCAGGCTATAAGCACAAGGGTAAATAAGAGTATAATGAACTTGTTCTTTATACTAAATTGTATGATTTTGTCTAACATTGAAATATTATAATGAATTAGAAATCAGCAAATAGAATATTTGCCATTATTTGTGAAAAGGTCACAATTTTCTAACCCGAAATTACTCGGGCATCATTATGCTATTTGAGGCGGTTGCCAAATACTTCCGAAGAAATTGGAAGCAAAAATAGATTTATAGAATGGCTCTTTGGTTTTTATAACCGCAGAAATTAAAGGAAAATCGAATTTAATTGGAAAATGACTTAATATTTGCACTCCACAACAATTGCAAGCGCAGAAAGGAGAACACAAATCTTTTTCTTTATTGTGGGAATGGTTTTCTTTATAGGAGGAAAGTTCCTTTGATGTATGTACCAAACTATTTACTTCCAAATCAGCACAAGGCAAAAATGAAAGTGCTGTTAGATAAATTGATAGTATGAGGTTCATCCATTTCACT
>NZ_MTCA01000378.1:0-1323 GCF_002150205.1 Flavobacterium sp. FPG59
CACATATACAATTCATTAATTAACCCAAATATAACCAAAACAATGAAAAAAATTAAATCAATTTTAGTAATGTCATGCGCAGTTATGGCATTTGTATCTTGTAGTAAAGATGATGAAACCAATCAAACAAAACCTGAGGCTAACAAAATAACTCCTGAAATTCTAGCTAAAATTAGTGCTTTGTCTTTTAATAATAAAGACGTTCAAGTGGTGAAGCATACTAATCCAAATGGAACAACAGAAGATGCTTTCTTAATAGAAGGCGATATTGTTATGACTAAAGATCAATTAAATAAAATGGACTTGCACGGTGGTATAACAACTGAGCAGTATCGTACTAATAACCTTGTTTCAGGACCTAGAACTATTAGAATAGTAGGTTTGTCAGGAACGGGTGCTTCTGCACTAAGTGCTAACATGCGTTCTGGATTACAAGCTGCTGTAAATAGATATAACAATTTAGGTTTAACACTTACTTTTACATTAACTTTTAGTTCAAACACAACAGGTGCTAATATCGTAGTGAGAAGAGCTTCTGGTGGTGCAGGAGGAGTAGCTGGATTCCCTACAGGAGGAAATCCGTTTAACTCTGTGACTTTGTATTCTGGAATGGATACGTATTCATCAGCAGTTAATTCACATGTTGCTGCTCACGAAATTGGACACTGTATTGGTTTGCGTCACACTGACTGGTTTAGCCGTCAAAGCTGTGGACAAAACACAAATGAAGGAACTGCTGGCGTGGGAGCTGTACATATTCCAGGAACACCAACAGGTTACGATGCTACCTCATTAATGAGAGCTTGCTTTAGTGGAAGTGATACAGGAGCATTTAATAGTAATGATGTTACTGCTTTAAATTTCTTATACTAATAATTTTCGTTGAACACTTTACAAAATAAAAAAAGGCTGTTTCCATAATGTGAAACAGCCTTTTTGTTATATTTTAATCTTCGTTCAGCCCGCCAACCTCTTTTATTTGGTCTAAAATATTTGTTTGATTGGGTGCAATATAATTTTTTATTTCAGGTGTGATTTCTTTTTTGAATAGCAAGTCAAGAGCATTGTATAACTTTAAGAGAACGTCTTTGTCTTCTTTAGCAATTGAAACCGAATTGTTAAAATCGAAAACATAGTTATTAGAGTTTCGGACTTCTACTTTTATTGTTTTTGGCGTGATTTTAAATTTTACGATGTCCATAATACTGAAAATTAATAATGATACAATTTATTTGCAGTTTTTTGCTTTTCGATATTTGTTTATTTATTCAAAAGCAAAGAAAAATTAAATATGAAAAGTGTTGTTTATTTTTTTGCAAATAA
>NZ_MTCA01000326.1:0-2170 GCF_002150205.1 Flavobacterium sp. FPG59
ATCCACGGTTACTAATGGTAATCTTACCGTATTAGAAGCAATGCCTAAGGATTGAAAGATTTGCTTAATTCCTGCAGGATTTCCTTGTTCAAAAATCATATCAATACTATCAGCAAGTAGATATTGGGTTTTAAAAGCTTCGTCAACTTTACGTTCTAAACCAAGTCGAATCATATTTGAAAACTCCCTTGGAAAACCTTGACCAATCACAGATATTACACCTGCTCCTCCAGCCAAAACCATTGGTAAAGCAATCATATCATCTCCAGAAATTACTAAAAAGTCCGATGGTTTATTCTGTATCAATTGCATGGCTTGTACTAAATCACCAGCTGCCTCTTTTATGGCTACTACATTTTTAAATTCATGTGCTAAACGCAATACTGTGCTTGGTAGCATATTACTTGCCGTTCTTCCTGGAACATTATACAAAATTACAGGTATCGGAGAAGCCTCTGCAACTGCTTTAAAATGCTGATAAATTCCTTCTTGAGTTGGTTTATTATAATATGGTGATACAGATAAAATTGCCGTAAATGCTGATAAATCTCTAGTCTCTAACTCTGCAACAACCTTCGCGGTATTGTTTCCTCCTACCCCTAAAACAAGTGGCAATGCACCATTATTTGCTTCAATGACAGTTGCAATAACTAGTTCTTTTTCCTCTTGTGATAAGGTAGCATTCTCTGCAGTAGTACCTAATACTACCAGATATTCTATTCCACCTTCAATGGAATAATTGACTATTCTTTTTAAAGCATCAACATCTATTGAAAAATCGCTTTTAAAAGGAGTTACAAGAGCAACACCTGTACCTATTAATGATTGCATATTGAATTATATTTTATTTAGTAATTTTAAAATTTTAAAAAACTCTTTTACAAAAACCACATGATTTTCAAGAGAAGTTTGGATGGTAAAATGATGTAATCGAGTATCAACTGATGCAAAACCTACTTTAAAACCAGCCTTTGTTGAATGTGTAAGTTGCATTAAAATTGCCTCTTCTAGATCATAATAACTTATTAACACATCATACTTTTTACTCAAAAACTCTTTTGGAGCAACACCACTAAATCCTCCGTTCCATTGTAAATGAGCGTGTTCCAAACTCGGAAACTCATCTTTAATTTGATTGACCGAATCTTTCTTAAACTGAAGTATGGCTATATTTTCAGGAAGAATTCCTCCCAACACAAGTTCATTAACCAAAAGTTTTGTTTTTGTAAAACCGATTCCATCAACTAGAACTCCAATAATTTTTACCGATGAAGGTACCACCAAAAGAGATGAACTTTGTAATTTTTTATTTAATGTTTTTTTTACCCAAAAATTTTTAATGTGATTCAAAAACATATTACTTTTACCTGATTACAAAATTAATTAATAAAGTCGCATTTAAAATGGTAAATCTAAAAAAGTATAACGATGTTTCTAAACTTTTTGTTATATTCTTAACATTTTTTTTTATTGCATCCTGCAGTAAACAAAGTTACACTGTTACTAAAATTGAAGGTAAAAGAGTCGCAGTAACTGATAAACAAGGAACAAACCCTGAAATAGAAAATTTTGTCAAACCTTATAGAGAACATATCAACAAAGATCTTGACAGTGTACTTGCTTTTTGTCCGGAAACATTAGATAAAAGCAACGGAAAATGGCAAACAAAAATTGGAAATCTTATGGCTGATGTGACTTTGTTACGCGGAAATATTGTTTTTCAAGCCAGAGAAAAAAAGAAAATTGATATTTGCATTTTAAATAGCGGCGGAATAAGGTCTATATTACCCAAAGGGAATGTGACAGCAAGAACTGCATTTGAAATCATGCCTTTTGAAAACAGTCTCGTAGTAATTGCTTTAAAAGGAGAACAAATACTTGAGATGGTTACTTTTTTTATTGCTGAAAAAAAACCACATCCATTGGCTGGAATAACTTTTACTATTGATGCTAATAACAATCCTAAAAACATAATGGTTCAAGGAAATCCTTTAGATGCAAACACCACTTATTATGTAGGAACTAATGATTATCTTGCTAATGGTGGCGATAACATGAACTTTTTTAAGAAAGGAATTCAAAAGTTTGATTTAGAATACAAACTTCGTAACATCTTAATCGATTATTTTAAAGAAGTAGATACCATACCTGTGATTGATGATGTTAGAAT
>NZ_MTCA01000247.1:0-4345 GCF_002150205.1 Flavobacterium sp. FPG59
GAGAAACTGTATAATTGATTTAGTACCTGAAAAATTAGATTTACTTCCGAAATTTGATAACCAAGAAAAACTTGATAATTTCATGAAATTATTGATTGATAATCTTTGTATATCTGATAGGGCTAATTTTCAGCTAATAAGTAGTGATTCTACTCTTTTCCAATTTTCTAGAAGAAGTAATACAGTTGGTAATATTGTAAATCCAGAAAAGTATTTATTAGCATTTTATCCAGATAAGTGTGATACTGAGTTTTATAGGTTTTTATTGAAGTCTAGTTATATTGGAATAAGTATCAATTTAGAAACTTTAAAAAATGAATTCTATAATAACTTAGGGAATGGTCAGAATTTTTATAATATATGTCTCGAAAATTTGGAGTATACGATTCATGGTAATCCACAAATTATTGCAATGTTAAGCAAATTTTTAAAAGAATTGTATGTTATGCAAGTATTAACAGTAGAACAAAAAAATAATTTTGCTTATGATATCTTAGTTAGAGCAATTTATGGTATGCCAAAAGAAGTATTAATAGCATTTAATCGTAAAATATTTGAAGATTTTAGGCTTATGGGTAGTCATTACGATGAGTTGAGTAAAGTGATTAAATCCGCACTTAATAGTTAAAATAGATTATTTTTAATTACAGTTAAAAAGTAGATCGTAAAACATAATAAACTGTAAAGTAGCACAAATTAAATTTAAAAGTATTAAATAAACACCCACAACCTACTCATCTTCTAATTAATCTCAAGAAGTAAATCTTTTGGGCTAAACACGCCAAGCTCTACTACTGTTATAAAAGTCGTGTATTAGTTGCCGCTAAATGAGTTTTACAAAAAATTATAGGGAGTAAGGGGTGAAACAAAAGACAATTTACAAATTAAAAATTTACATAGAATTTAAAAACAATGATGCAAAAAGAACAAAGAGTCGAGATTATTGATATGCTCAGAGGTTGGGCACTTTTAATAGTAGTTATTTCAAATTATTTATATTATGCCTACAGCCCAGAGTGGACAATACATGGAGATGGAATTATAGCAACAGTAATAAATGGAGCAGCATTCATACTTTTTTCAGCTAAAGGATGGACTTTGCTTTTTACTCTTTTTGGTTTTGGTTTTGGAGTCATTTATGCTAAAAAGCAGCAACAAACTTATTTTTTTCTGGTACGCCGCATGCTGGTTTTATTTGTATTCGCTTTTGTAAACAGTTTATTTTATGATGGTGATATTTTGCGGGATTATGCTTTTTTAGGCTTACTGATGTTGTTTTTTATTCATTTCTCCGCTAAAACATTATTATACATAGCTGGTGTGTTATTTTTATTTGCGCCGTTACTAGCAGCATACATAAATACTGTTGATACGGCATATATCACAACGTTGACAACTGGTATTGCACCTTTACGATTTAGCACGCAATTGCTAGAGGTTTTTAAATACAATATTTTGAATTCAATTTATACTGAAGTTCTTAATTTGGCTTATTCTGTAACTGTGCATTATATCATGTTTACGTGCATGATATTGGGATTGGCAATTCAAAAGAGTAAGATTTTGGAAACTTTATTTGAAAGGAAAAGTCAAATAAAAAAATCCTTATTTTTAGTAGTAAGCATCACTATCGTTTTATGGGGAATTTTTATACTTTCGAATATGTATAAATTACCTTATTTAAAGTATTTTTCATTTCATTACTGGATTGTTTTAACAACGATGCTTTCTACGAGTTTATTAATTATATTGCTTTATACAAATCAAAAATTTAAAAAAACATTTAAAGCATTTTCATGGGTTGGCAGAATGACTTTTACGAATTACTTAACTCAAAATTTAATTGCTTTTTTCGTATTTCAGGGAGTTGGTTTGGGATTGTTTCATCATATGCCTTTCTATTTTTACTTTTTGTTTGCTGTCGCTATTTATGTATTTCAAATCGGATTTAGCTATTGGTGGCTAAAAAATCATGTTTACGGACCTTTAGAATGGCTTTGGAGACAATTAAGTGATACAAAAAAATGATGTTTTTATTAAATAAATTTCAAACTTTTCAATGCTAACAAAGACTTAAAATCTCAAAACTTACTCCTTTTCGAAGTTATTTTAGATACAAAAATCAATATGCCGTAAATCAAAAATGGGAATGACTATCAACTAGAACTTGGGGACGTAATTAAACGATCCGAATGAAATTTAGGTTGTATTGCATGTTACAGATCGATTAGTACGATAAAATGGTCAGACAATAGCATTTTCACTAGGCACTATGGCAAAGAACTACAACTCACTTTGCCATTGCGTAATTATAGCATTTGCTGCTGGTGTGTTTAGTTTTTTAAGTTCTTCTATAACTTGTAGTTTTTGAGTTTGGCTCATCACGGGTTCCGGTTTAATAAATTCTTCTGCTGTGGCATGAGCAAAAAACAAAGCATCGGTCCAATTGTTTCGAATGCCGTCAATTACCAAATGAATTCTGTCTTGAGTACCTTTATTCGCAACTGAATGTGTAAAATTAGCATCAATGTACCAACATTCTCCTGCGTTCATGTGCAAGCGTTCGTTGTCTAAAATAAACTCAACTAACGGATTTGTAACAATAGGAATGTGCATTCTAAAACAGCCGTCTTCATAGCCCAAACAATGATCTTGATGCGGTTTTATTACTGCGCCTGCACTTAGTTTTAATAATCTGACCGTAGTTTTTTTAAATAAAAGCGAATCTATAACGTTAGTAAAATAGGAACATTGCGCTAAAATTTCAGTAGGGAGTAATTCCCTTTCAGTTTGGTCAAAGGCATAAATAGCATCTGATTTTCCATTGGCAGACAGTAAGGCAATTGATGTCCAGGAACCGTCATAATCATTTTTATTGTAATGCTGCACCCAACTATTGTTTAGTATTTTTTGTAAATCGTTTTGTAATTTACTGAAATCAAAGGAAAGCTCAAATTTTATATGTCGTATTAATGCTTTCATAATTTAATCTCTTACCCATTTTACCATCGTGGGAAACGGTTTTGTATTTTCTCTGTCCGCTTGCTCTTTGGTCAAACAAAGCCCAGTCCATTCTAAAAGAGGCAATCCTATATAATTTTGATTGCTATAATTCTCAATTAGCCAAGACGCCTGATTTTTATAACCGTTAGGATGAAAAACAAATTCTGCAGGTAAATTTAAATGAGTAAGTGCAGCATAAGACCACAACATAGCAATGATTTCTTCTCCATCAGTAGGCCAGTTGCTAGCCATTTTGGGAGTACCTATATTGTTTCGGTTTTCGCTTGTAGTTACTGCCAGATGGCCTGCTTCGTGTAAAATATCGCCAGGATACAATAACTTGTTGAAATCTATTTGAATACAATTGGCACCCAAAGCCAAACCAGGTAAAAAAGTGGTATCGTCTAATTCTTTCTCCACTACAGGAATGCCAATTGCATCTAAAAAATGGAGGACTTTAATTACTTCGGGTGTGTTTTTTAAATTTGCCATTTGTAGTATTACTGTTCAAGTACTAAATGTAGTAAAAAAAACAAAAAGTAGCTTGCGCCTATTTGCTAATAAGAAAATTTTGAAACCGTAACCTTTTTTGGGTAGATTTTGATATTAGAAAAACTTTATATTTGTTTTGTTTAGAGATAGCAGCTATCAAAAAGCGATGAACATACACGACTTCACATCTCAAAGCGTAATTCTTTTCGAAGTCATTTCAGGAAGTAATTCGTTTGGGTTAGTTATCCCAACCTCACATGCCGATTTAAAAGCTGGAAACAAAGAATATGATGAACTACTTGAAAAAGCCATTCAGGCTTTAACATGCATTCGAGTAGAATTGTACCAATAATTAAAAAATAATACTACATTTGCCCCATGAACAAGCAAAAACATATACTATTAGAAAGATCAGATCGCTTTGCGGGTGTATATCCTTGTGGGCTTTTCGGACGTTGTATGTGTTGCTATAAATCCGTAAATTGATTTTATAAAACAATAATTAATACAAAAGCGTCCTTTAATCGGGGCGCTTTTTTGATTTTATAACATTTTATCATGATATGATTTTAGGTGAAATAATAGAAATAAGAGTTCAAAAGAAATTAAAAATAGCAATGATAAAAATAATTTAAAAAAAATAAACAAAATGTTTCATGCCCAAACGAAATAACGACATATAAGCTTTGAATAGTAACCAAATGAGAGACAGCCATTTGACAAAATCAAATTATCCGCACACAAGCGGACAGGACTTCTTATGTTTTAAAATTAAATATAAATACTTGAAAATCAACAAGTTAATTTAAAATAAATTTGGAAGTTAGTTTTTTTTGACATTATCTTTGCC
>NZ_MTCA01000271.1:0-3552 GCF_002150205.1 Flavobacterium sp. FPG59
ATTGTAAATCGGTTTCTAGAATTTTATTTAAACAAATAAGCCTTCAATACTTAAATAATGTTCACCTGTATCGTAACAAAAAGTTAGCACTTTTGCATTTTCAGGAATTTCTGGAAGTTTTTTAGCCACAGCTGCAAGTGATGCCCCTGATGATATTCCTATAAACATTCCTTCTTCTTTTGCGGCTCTTTGTGCGTATGTGAAAGCTTCGTCTTTGCTTACTTGAATTGTTCCGTCCAATAAATCAGTATGAAGGTTTTTAGGGATAAATCCAGCACCAATGCCTTGAATAGGGTGTGGAGCAGGAGCGCCACCACTTATTACAGGAGAAGCTTCTGGCTCAACTGCATAAACTTTAAGGTTTGGGAAATGCTGTTTTAGTATTTCGGCACAACCTGTAATATGACCACCCGTTCCTACGCCTGTGATTAAGTAATCTAGGCCTTCTGGGAATGCTTTTATGATTTCTTGTGCAGTAGTTTTTTTATGAATTTTAATATTAGCGGGGTTTTCAAACTGAAGTGGAGACCATGCATTATCCGATTCAGCAACCAGTTCTAGTGCTTTTTCTAGTGCTCCTTTCATTCCTTTTTCTCGGGGTGTAAGTACAAATTCGGCACCATACAAACTCATGAGTCTGCGTCTTTCAATTGACATCGATTCTGGCATTACCAATACTAATTTGTACCCTTTTACGGCTGCAACCATGGCAAGACCAATACCAGTATTACCTGATGTAGCTTCAATAATGGTTCCGCCTGCTTTGAGTAACCCTTTTTCTTCGGCATCTTCAATCATGGCGAGTGCAATTCTATCCTTTATGCTTGCACCAGGATTAGCGCGTTCTAGTTTAATGTAAATATCATGGTTGTCACCAAACAAACGATTGATTTTTACATGTGGCGTATTGCCTATTGTGTCGAGTATGTTGTTGAACTTTGTCATAATTTATATGGAGAAAAAATTAATATCTTTTGTTTCTAGTTGATTTAAAACTTTGTTTTTATTAGACTGCATGACAAATGAATACGGATTTACACTTTTTGTGATAAACGTATTTCCGCCTATAATACTGTGGTTTCCTATAATGGTACTGCCTCCTAAAATGGTTGCATTAGCATAAATTATAACATGATCTTCAACGGTAGGGTGTCGTTTTTTTTCTTGCATACTTTTTTCTACTTGCAAGGCTCCTAGGGTTACACCTTGGTAAACACTCACATGTTTTCCTATCACCGTGGTTTCACCAATTACAATTCCTGTTCCATGATCAATTATAAAAGGAACTCCAATGGTAGCATTCGGATGGATATCTACTCCTGTTTTACTGTGTGCATACTCCGTTAAAATTCTGGGAAGTAGGCAAGGTGTTCTTGTTGCAATGGCATTGGCTATACGATATACTTCAATGGCAAAAAAACCTGGGTAAGAATTAATAATTTCTTGAATGCAATCAGCAGCTGGATCTGTGTCTAGAATAGCTTGCGCATCCTGCTGCATGTTAGCGTATAAATGTGGTAAAGTAGTATAAAACGCTTCGGCATCATCAAGAATTGCATCCGTGGTTTTGTTCTTTACAATTTCGGATAAAATACTAATAAAATCGGCTTTATTTTGGTTTAAAAGCACTTCTATTTGAATGGTCTCTAAAGCTTTTTCAGGGAATAAAATTTTGAATAAGTCATCAATCCAATTGACAATTTTAGAGGAATCAATGGCTCGAACCCAATTGTTGTTTTGGTTTTCGCTTAAAAGTGTAGAAAATCGTTTGTTTTCAGGTGTCATTTTTATAAAATAAGTTCTAAATAATGTGGTCCTGCCCACGTTTTACAAAGATATGGGAGATTTGTTTAGAAAGTATGGTACGTTTTGTAAATAATTGTTAATGTAAATAAAATAAACAAATTAGCGTATTTCTGTCATCATTAAAGTAAAAAAAAAATCCGATTGGCAAACGAGTCAATCGGATTTTATGAATTTAAAGTTTGCTATCTTACAAGTGAATTACTTCGCCATAAGCATCAGCGACAGCTTCCATTACTGCCTCACTCATAGTTGGGTGTGGGTGAATGGCTTTTAATATTTCATGTCCAGTAGTTTCTAGTTTACGAGCTACAACTGCCTCAGCAATCATATCTGTAACACCAGCACCTATCATGTGACATCCTAACCATTCGCCGTATTTAGCATCAAAAATTACTTTTACAAAACCATCAGGTGTTCCAGAAGCTTTTGCTTTCCCTGATGCTGAGAATGGGAATTTACCAATTTTTAATTCGTATCCTTTTTCTTTAGCTTGTTTTTCAGTTAATCCAACAGATGCAATTTCTGGAGTAGCATAGGTACAACCTGGTACGTTTCCGTAGTCAATTGGTTCTACATGAAGACCTGCAATTTTTTCTACACAGTTAATTCCTTCTGCAGATGCTACGTGTGCTAATGCTTGCCCCGGAGTAACATCACCAATGGCGTAATAACCTGGAATATTAGTAGCATTGAAAGCATCAACTAAAATTTTATCTCTATCAGTTGCAATTCCTACTTCTTCAAGTCCAATGTTTTCAATGTTGGTTTTGATTCCAACAGCTGAAAGTAAAATGTCAGCTTCAAGAATTTCTTCTCCTTTGGCTGTTTTCACAAATGCTTTTACACCAGCACCCGAGGTATCAATACGCTCTACAGAAGAGTTTGTCATGATTTTTACACCTGCTTTTTTCATAGAACGTTCCATTTGTTTAGAAATGTCTTCGTCTTCAACAGGTACAATGTTTGGCATAAATTCAACAATAGTTACTTCTGTTCCCATTGCGTTGTAAAAATGCGCAAACTCAACCCCAATTGCTCCAGAACCTACAATGATCATCGATTTAGGTTGTGTTGGCAATGTCATGGCTTGTCTGTAACCAATTACTTTTACACCATCTTGTGGTAAGTTTGGTAATTCACGAGAGCGAGCTCCAGTAGCAATAATAATATGATCTGCACTGTATTCTGTAACTTTATTGTCTTTGTCAGTAACGTCAACTTTTTTGCCTGGTTTTAATTTTCCAAAACCATCAATTACGTCAATTTTATTTTTTTTCATTAAGAATTGAACACCTTTGCTCATTCCATCTGCTACTGATCGGCTGCGTTGAACAACAGCAGGGAAATCTTTATCAAATGAGGATACTGTTAATCCGTAATCCGAAGCATGTTTTAAATAATCAAAAACTTGAGCCGATTTAAGTAAGGCTTTTGTTGGGATACATCCCCAGTTCAAACATACACCACCTAAGTTTTCTTTTTCTATTACGGCTACTTTAAAGCCCAATTGAGATGCTCTAATTGCAGTAACATAACCACCAGGACCACTTCCTAAAACTATAATATCGTATTTCATTGTAAAGTTTTTTTGTTTTTTTAAATTTCTTTTAAAAATGAAGTCGTAAAAACGTTGCTCATTTTTTATTGATATGTATGTTAAAATGCTGAAATATGACTTTTTGTCAAAAAAATCACATTAACCTTAAAATTGCTGCTAATTTAAGGATTAATTTGATTATTGTAAAA
>NZ_MTCA01000307.1:0-2850 GCF_002150205.1 Flavobacterium sp. FPG59
GTACCTGGCATGTCTGATGCAAAATACAAGGTTTTCTCATCTACACTCAGCGCTGGATGCGCTACACTATATTCATTACTATTAAAAGGTAACTCTTGTACATTGACCCATTTTCCATTTTCGTTCGTGGCCTTGTAGAGTTTTAATAATATAATACGTCTGCTGTCTTTTTGCTTTTTCCCGTTGAGATAATTATTACGCGTGAAGTACATGGTTTGCCCATCTTTGGTAAAAACGGGGGTTGACTCATGAAACCTACTGTTGATGTTTTTATTGAATACCTCTGGTTTACCCACACTACCATCTGTACTTATCTGGGAGCTGTACAAGTTGGTAAAAGATTCATTGTTCCACTTGAACACTTTTTTAGCTACTCCGCCTGTATCGCGCGCCGATGCAAAAAGTAGGGTATTGTTGTAGTAAGCGCTTCCATAATCAGAGTAAGGGGAGTTGATTCCGGCATCAAATATTTCGTATTTCCCTGAGTTTTCCTTGATATCTTTTAAGTAATCACGCTGACTCGCAAAGAGTTTCCCTCGCTGGTCTGTGGCTGATTTTGCAATGAATTGTTCTAGCATTTTATCGGCCTTAGCATAGTTGCCTACGGCTTTTAATGATTGGGAATACCTGTAGTAATACTCAGCTTCTTGAGAGGAATTCATCGCAAAAAGAGCAGAATACCATTTCTCTGCCTTGATCAAATTGGCTATAAAGAAATAGGAATCTCCTAATTTTTGAAACATTTTCTCGTCTTTATATCCTTTATCGGCTACTTTCTCATAGGTAGCTATGGCATCAACGTAAGAATAATTATCGAAGTTTTTATCCGCAATTGCTACTCCTTTTTTTTGGGCATACCCCATTACTGTTGATACTAAAAAAACTACACAGCATCCGAAATGTTTGGCGCTTAATTTCATAACGTTATATTAAATTAAAAGAATCTAGGTGATGTGATTTTGTTATATCGTTTGAATATTTCGTAACGAAGAAATATTTCATGTGACCCTGAATTGTAATTAGCCAGTCGTGTGGTTTCCATATCGTATGCATACCCAATAAACCAAGAGTCTGATACCTGAAAGCCTACCATGGCACTCAATGCAGCACTCCAGCGGTAAGCAGCTCCTACTGTAAACTTGTCATTAAACAAGAAGTTAGCCGATAAATCTACTTGTAGTGGAGCACCTTGAACCATCTTAGTCATCATGGCTGGTTTGAATTTTAAATTATAATCTAAATCAAATACGTGACCGGCTGTTAAGTAATAGTTTACGCGTTCTCGTGCAATATAAGAATTGGCTCCTACTCCTGCGTATTTATCAAAATGCTCTGTCTCTAACAAGTTAGGAACTGAAAGACCCACATAGGTTTTATCTGAGTACCAATAAAGTCCCACTCCTATATTAGGTGAAAACTTATTGTCTATGTTATTCTCAAAACTATAGTCATTAGGATCATACTGATTCAACTTATCAAAATTGACATTCAATAGATTTGCTGAGGCTTTTAATCCAAAGGAGAGTTTGAAGTCTTCTGAGGTATTGATGTAGTATGAAAAATCAACTGCTAGATTGCTCTCATCAGATGGCCCTATCCTGTCATTTATGATTGATACTCCTAGGCCTAGTTTAGTATCATTGATAGGTGTGTTAATAGAGGCAGTATTGGTTACTGGTGCCCCATCTAGCCCTACCCACTGGGTGCGGTGTAGGGCAAAGATGTTCATGGACTGACGCGAACCTGCATAGGCTGGATTTATATTGATCGAATTGTACATGTACTGTGTAAACTGAGCATCTTGCTGGGCATTTACTATACCCGAGAGTAAGAGTACCATTACTACTACTAATTTTGTCTTCATATTGCTTCCATTTTTAAACTTATGAGCTTTATTTATTTATTATCTGTTGATGTATAAGTATCCTGCTTTTTCAAAACTAGTGGCTGCACTGTCCTTATATCTCAAGATGTAATAATACGTTCCTTCTGGTAACTCTTCGGATTGTTTGATGGTTACTCTTCCTTCTGAAACGCCTCTAAAAGCTCTATCATCATTGTTATATCCTGCTCTCTCAAATACTAGTACTCCCCAGCGGTTGTATATCTCTACCGTATTGTCGCTGTAACATTCTAGTCCTCTAATGCGGAACACTTTGTTGTCTCCATTTCCATTTGGCGCTACTGCATTAAACACTTCGATCACACATCCTTGAATAGCAAGTACTGTTGGTCTATCACTTAAAGCACTAGAATCATCTGATAAATCACTTACTACAACTCCTAGTGGGGTAACTCCTGTTGCGGTTGCTTGGTTGGTTACGCTTCCTAAATTGATGTCGGATTGTTTCAAGCGATATACTCCTTGATAGGCTGTATTGTTTGTCGCTCCTACTGGCAATAAAGGTATGCTATTACCCGATAGTATCAAACCTGGTAGCACATCGGTTACTGTTACATTGTTTAATGGCGTGTTTCCTGTATTGCTTACCGCAAAACTGTAGGTAATAGTCTCTCCTGCTTGTGCAAAACCATCTCCATTTTCATCATTGAATACGGCTGTTTTAACTATGGCTATATCTGGCGTTTCGTTCACAACTACTGTAACTGTGGCTGTGGTACACACCAACGGATTAGAACCTGTTTCACATACTTGATACGTAATGGTATATGTTCCTGCTATTGTATTTGGCGCTACAGTTAAGTTTCCATTTGCATCTATACTCAATGGTCCATTTGTTACTGGCGTCACATCAGTATTGGCTGCTGTTGCTGGTGCTCCGTTAATGGTATCATTTGCTAGAACATTTCCTCCTGTTGCTGGTAGTGTATCATTTAAAGCTACTAATG
>NZ_MTCA01000115.1:0-9171 GCF_002150205.1 Flavobacterium sp. FPG59
GCTATGTCTATTATTCTATTTGAAGCTATTCAACTGGGTTAAAGGGATAGCAGAGGACTAATACGCGAGATAAGTATCACTTAGTGAGGAATATAGTTCACCTCTGCTTTCCTTTAATAAAATTAACGCTTTTCTTATAAAATCTCTATCGTAAATTTTTAAATAAATAATTTTACAAAGTAAAGGCTGCGTGAGGGATAGATGCGTATAGCCCGCAATTGCGTTGTCGCGTAGCAAAAACGCAATGAGGACTTGAAGCGGTTAGCCCGACAGCAAAAAAATGGCTAAGTAGAATGTTGCTAGGCCATTTTTTTTGGTGGCACGCCCTAATTATTTTTGTTTTATTAAGGGTTCAATTTGATCTTGATGGATGTGTCTATGCAATAAATCACTAATTTTGTAGTACATTAAATGATATTGAAATGTTAGGATTAAAATTAGTTACGGACCCACGATGGGTGAATATAGTGGAGTCAAATATTGAAGAAATATTGACAGACCACGCTTGGTGTGAACAAAAAGCGGCATCGAACGCAATAAGTTTGATTACTCAAAATTCAGAAAAAGAAGAGCTGGTAACTGAATTGATGATTATTGCTAGGGAAGAATTAGAGCATTTGCAAATGGTGCACGACTTGATAAAAAAGAAAGGGCTCTCGTTAGGGCGCGAGCGCAAGGATCATTATGTGAATGAATTGTTTAAATTCATGAAAAAAGATGGAAGTAGGAATGATGCTTTGTGTGAACGTTTGTTGTTTTCGGCTATGATTGAAGCAAGAAGTTGTGAGCGTTTCAAAGTGCTTTCGGAAAACATTGCCGACGCAGAATTAGCTAAATTTTATAGAGATTTAATGATTAGTGAAGCGGGACATTACACGACTTTTTTAGGATTTGCCAAAAAATATGCGGATCATGTAGATGTGGATAAACGCTGGAAGGAATGGATTGCCTTTGAAACTTCGATAATTGTGAACTATGGAACAAGTGAAACCATTCACGGCTAAACCGAAAATTAGTGTTCAGGTTAGTGCAAAAAAAAACTTCTCCATTTCTTGAGAAGTTTTGTGGGCCGGATGCATTTCCTCATGAATCATTTTGTTCTAGATTAAAAGAAATAACCGTTTACAGGGTAAACACCTTTGCATAATTAGGTTAATTTTTACAACTGATTCCTTCTCAACAGGTTTATTTTCAAATCAATGTATTGCAATTGAAGATTATTTTTTAATACTTCAAAATCAGCAGCAAGTGATTGATTTTTCACTGATGAATATACAATGGCTTCCACTTTACCACTTGTAAATTTAGATTGTGTAGTGGCAAAAGAAGCTCTAGCAAACTTTTGCTTCTCGATCAATTTATATTGAAGTTGCGAATAATTCCTCTTGTTTTGCTCTTCTAAGACGACTTGTTTTTCTACTTGTTGTTTTTCCTTTTCTATTAGCAGTTTTGCCTTATCTCCAGCTATTTTTGATGCGCTGATTTTTTTGTCATTTCTAAAGCCATTGAAAACTGGAATACTTAATTGCATTCCAACTTGTTGGTTTTTATTATCTTCTAATTGATGGAAAAAAGAATCTGTGTTGGTATTAACTTGTTTCAGATTTTTATAATAAAAAGTAGAATATCCGTAGTAGGCTGACAATACGGGATAATTGCTGGCTTTTTCTAATCGAATTGACTTCAAACTATTTTGATAATTGAGTTCGGCAAGTTTAATTTTAGGATTAAAAATCATATTATCATAATCTTTTGTTGCTTCCTTTAAATATGGTTCTAATGCAACTTCATCAGTTTTCACATCCATACTATTCATCAACTGAAACAATTCTGTCTTTTTTATAACATACAATTGTTCTGTTTCCTGATTTCGGATTTCTTCTGTCGAAAAGCTCAATTGCATGTCGTACAAATCACTTTGGGGTTTACTCCCAATAGCAACTTCTTTAGTTATTCTGTCTAAGTTGAAAGAAGCCTGCTTGAGTTGTTCTTTTTGGATTTTCAATAACTCTTGTATGTATAGCACTTGATAATAACTTTCTAAAATTTGAAGTTTGTATTCATTTTCTATGACTTCTACATCCGCTTTGGCGAGAGCAATATTTAATTTGTCTTTTTGTGCATTTGCAAAAGCACTAAAATCAATTAAATTCGTTCTAGCATTGAGATAAAAATTATTGTTCTGAATATTAGAGCTTACCCTTCCGTTAGTCGATGGATCAATGGTAGAACCAAAATTATAGCCTTGCTCACCATATAAATTGATCGTGGGTAACATTCGATTCAAAACTGAGTTTTGGGACTTTTCTGTTTTTTTTATTTCAAGTTGTCTGATTTTTATTTCGATATTATTTTGCAAAGCTGTTTCAATGCATTTAGTAAGTGTCCAAGAATTTTCCTGAGCACTTACCAAAGCAAAAATTAAAAAAAAGACTACCGTAAAAATTGCATTCTTATTCATATTTTAAATATTTTAAAACATCCGTTTTAGTTGCTTGAAAGGCTTTTGAAAGCACTATCAAAAGTGTTAGAAGTAGCAAAACAATAAACCCAAATACGAATGGAAATACTGTCATGTGAATCCTAAAAGCAAAATTTTCGAGCCATTTGTTCAATAAATAATACACAGGAAACAAAGCGATTAAATACCCGATTGTGCAATACAAAATATACTGTTTGGATAATTCTATCAACAAAGAATTGGTTGCTGCACCCAAAGTTTTTCTAATAGCAATTTCTTTCATGCGCCTTTGTATTGAATACGAAGCCAAGGCAAATAATCCAAAAAGCGCAATACCAATTACAACAATATTTAACAATGAAAAAAGATTCTTTTGCTTCACATAATTTTCATAGGTTCTAGCGTATTGTTTGTCTACAAAATCGTATTTAAACGGATTTTCAGTATCTACTTTGCTCCATAGTTTTTCAATATCGGCAATCGTATTTTCAATGTTATCTGCTTTTAGTTTTATATAAACTTTATCTATGTATTGAGTACTACCAGTTGTTTTAAGATGATAAAAAACGATGGGAGGCACTTTTTCTTCGGGGCTCAAAATATTAAAATCCTTAACAACTCCTATAATTCTTAAAATTTGATTATTGATTCTGACACTCTCACCAATTGGTTTTTTTATCTTCATTAATTTCACAGCAGTTTCGTTAAGTACAACTGAATTAATTGTGTCTGACGCAATTTTTAAATCAAAATTTCTTCCGTTTGTTACCTTAACATTTAGCATTTCAAAAATCCCAAAATCTACAGGAATACCTCGCTCCTTGAAAAGTTCGTCATTATATAAAACAGGAACTATAGCATTATTTGAGCCGTCAAATGAAATAAGACCCGTAGATATCGTATTGACTCCATTTATTTTGGATAATTCTTGCCTGATTGTACTGTATTTGTTATAAATGTGTTGCCCTGGATTTTGTACTTCATAGTCAGAGTTAGAAAAATTCAATGGCACAGTAATCACTTGGTCACCTTTAAAACCTAAATCTTTATGAGTTAAATAGTTGATTTGTTGATATACTATATAAGAACCTACAATAAAAAAAGTGGCAACTGCAAATTGAAAAATTAGCATTCCATTGCGCAGCCAAATTCCGCTTTTACTTCTGCCAAAATTTCCTTTTAACACCTTTAAAGTTTCAAAATTAGAGACATAAACTGCTGGAAATATTCCTGCTAACAAAACGGAAATAATAAAAATGAGTGCTAATTGAAGATAAAATTGACTCCCAATAATATGTAAATTCTTGTTTAGAAAATCATTGTAGTAGGGCAATGACAACTCCACAATCACTAAAGCCAATAAAATAGAAAACAAACATAATAGGATACTTTCAAAAATAAATTGAATTACAATGGTACTTTTTGAAGCACCCACAACTTTACGGATACCCACTTCTTTGGCACGTTGTATAGCATTGGCAGTAGCCAAATTGATATAATTCACAAGAGATAAAATGAGAATTAAAACGGACAATCCAGCCATAATTACTAAAAATTGATAATTCCCTCTGCCTTCAGGATAACCATCTGTAATAGAATGTAATCTTGCTTTTGAAAGTGGCTCCATAACAACATTAAAGTATCCTATTTTCTTAGCCATTTCTTCTTGAGTAAATCCTTCAAGTTTAGCTATTCTTCCAACAAAGCTTGTATTGTACTCTTTTTCAAGACTCTTTCTCGTAAGTTCAATTTTTGATGGGTCTTTGACTTTTACTACTAATTTTAATAAAAAAGGAGCTGTTACATTTGTTGATGTCAATTCCTTCATTCTGTTTACTATAACATTAGGAGCAATTGATGAATTCCCCGGAATTTGATATACCGTTCGAACTACAAACATGTGATTTAAACATTTTATTTGTTTGCCAATTGGGTTTTCGTTCCCAAAAATGCGTTTAGCAATAAGGTCTGAAATAGCGACACTAGAATCATCTTTTAATCCTGAGATAGCATCTCCGCTAATTATTTTGAAAGGGAAAAACGAAAAGAAATTGTTTTCAACATTAATGATTTTAGTTTCAACTATTTTCTTTCCATTGTAGATGATTTTATCTTTCTGATACCAACTGTCAGCATACAATATACTTTTAACATTTGGGTCTTTGGCTAATACAGGTTTTAAAAACAAAGAACATTCAGACCAAATAGGCATATCACTCAATTGTATCAAAACTTGATATACGTTGTCCTTTTCAGGATTCCACTCATCATAACTTTGTTCGTCATTCCAATAGAGCATAGCGAAAATCAAACCTGCTATTCCGATGGCCAGTCCGAAAACATTGAGAAATGAAAACAGTTTGTTTTGCTTTAAATGATAAAGGAATATTTTTATATAGTTTAATAACATTATTTGGGTTTTGGTTCGTTAATAAAAGGGTGTAAATCTTTTTAATTATTCGTATTTTAAATATTTTAAAACGTCAACTCTTGTGGCCTGATATGCTTTTGAAAGCACTACCAATAATGTTAGTGATAGTAAGGCAATGAAGCCAATTAGAAATGGATAAATGGATATATCAATTCGGTAAACAAAGTTTTCTAACCATTTGTTGAGTAAATAATACGCTGGGAATAACGCAGTCAAAAAACCAATTACGCAGAAAATGATGTATTGTTTGGATAATTCTCTTAGTAAAACATTAGTTTCTGCGCCGAGTGTTTTTCGGATGGAAATTTCTTTCATGCGTCTTTCTATTGAAAAAGAAGCCAAAGCAAATAATCCGAAAAGCGCAATTAGAATTACTATGAGGTTCAACAATGAAAACAGATTTTTCTGCTTCACGTAATTTTCATAAGTTCTAGCGTATTGTTTATCAACAAAATCATAACTAAACGGATTTTCTGAATCAACTTTTTTGATCCATAGCTTTTCAATATCAGCAATAGTCTGTTGTGGGTTGTCAGAATTTATTTTAACGTGAATTTTACTTATATTTTGAAGCATCCAATCCACTGTTTTGAAGTGAAAAAACACCATTGGAGGAATTTTTTCCTGTGGCCCGAACAGATTAAAATCTTTGACAACTCCTACAATTTTTAGTTTGCGATCGTTCCAATCTATTTCTTTCCCAATTGGATTTTTTTCGTTCATCATTTTCAATGCCGTTTCATTAACTAACATTGTATTTATAGTATCCGAAGCAAATTTTTCGGAGAGAAACCTACCTTCTTTAATTTTGATTTGCATCATTTCCAACATTCCAAAATCGATACCCATATTTCTGCTTTGGATGTTCTCACTATTATGGTAGGAGAATCCGGTAGTTGAGCCATTTCCAGAACCAAAACTAAAAGCTCCAGTAGCTATTTGTTCTACACCTTTAATTTTAGAAATTTCCTGTTTTATCAAGTTGTACCTGTTATATATTTTGCTCTTATAGCCTTCTTCATTCCAATCGTAATTATTTTTATAATCTATAGAAAGTATTTGTTCTCCTTTAAAACCTAAATCTTTAGTACTGATATATTTTATTTGTTCGTTAACAATATAAGATCCAATAATAAAGAACGTGGCTATTGAAAATTGAATTATGAGCATTCCGTTGCGTAACAAAACTCCCCTTTTACTTCGTCCAAAATTACCTTTCAGTACTTTTAAAGTTTCAAAATTAGATACATAAACTGCAGGAAATATGCCGGCAACTAAAATTGTTACCACAAAAACAAGTAATAAATACAGGCAAAACTGATTTCCGGAAATGATTAGATTTTTATCTAAAAAATCATTGTAGTATGGCAAGGATAATTCTACTATAACCAAAGAAAGAAGAATTGAAAATGTCGTAATTAAAAATGTTTCAAGAAGAAATTGCTTGACTACATTTGATTTTGAAGCCCCAATAATCTTTCTTACTCCAACTTCTTTGGCTCTTTTTATTGCATTTGCAGTCGTTAAGTTGATATAATTTACAATAGACAATATTAAAATTAAAATAGAAAGCGAAACCATTATCATCAAAAACTGATAATTCCCTCTACCTTCTGCAAACCCCTCAGTTATAGAATGAAGTCTGGCATCTTTTAACGGCTCCAAAATACTTTTATAACTGACTCCTCCATTTTTTTTTAAATATTCTTCCACACTTAATCCTTCAGCTTTTGCCCATTTTACCTCTCGATTTTGATGCATCAACTGTTCTATTTTTGCAATTACTTTCTCTTTATCATTGGCATCTTTTAATTTAATGAGTAAACCAAAACTAAAATTTCCCCAATTATCCTTTTCTGCGGTGAGTCTATTATCAATTAGATTTGTAACGGCTTCAGGCTGCATTGATGATTTTCCCGGAATGGTATAAACACCTCTAACGATAAGTTTTCTTCCTGAATAAGTAACTATTTCTCCCAATACGTCTTCGCGACCAAATAATTTCATTGCCGTTTCAAGAGAGACTGCAATACTTGAGTTATCTTTTAATGCCGTTTTACCATTTCCCTTTATGAATTTGAATGGAAACATTTCAAAAAAAGTCTTTTGTGCGTCAGTAATTTTAAAGATCCCTTTTTTCTTTTTGTATTGAATAATTTCCTCAAAATACCAATTCTCAAAATAACAATGGGATTCAATTTCTTTGAAATCTTTTTTAAAATATTCTTCTAAAGGAGAAATGTTACTAGCCCAATAATCAGTTCGACTTACTTTACTTATGGATTGAAAAACTTTATCTTTATCAGGATTCCAAGAGTTGTAACTTTGTTCGTCATTCCAATATAAAATAGCGAAAATCAAGCCTGCAATACCAATGCTCAAACCCAAAACGTTGAGAAATGAAAACAGTTTGTTTTGCTTTAAATGATAAAGGAATATTTTGATATAGTTTAATAACATGATTACTCGTATTTTAAGTATTGTAAAACGTCAACTCTTGTGGCCTGATAAGCTTTTGAAAGCACTACCAATAATGTTAGTGACAATAAGGCAATAAAGCCAATTAGAAAAGGATAGATTGAAATATCAATTCGATAAGCGAAATTCTCTAACCATTTATTAAGTAAATAATATGCTGGAAAGACTGCGATCAAAAATCCTATAACACAATAAATAATGTATTGTTGGGATAATTCCTTTAGTAAAACATTAGTTTCGGCGCCGAGTGTTTTTCTTACTGCAATTTCTTTCATGCGTCTTTCGATAGAAAACGAGGCTAGACAGAATAAACCAAAAAGTGCAATAAGGATCACTACAATATTGAGTATTGTGAACAGGTTTTTTTGCTTTACATAACTGCTATACGATCTTTTGTAATCTTTATCAACAAAATCATATGCAAATGGATAATTAGGATCTACTTTTTTTAGCCAAAATTTTTCCAGATCAGCTACTGTTTGATCCATAGTTTTTGTATCGGCATCAATGTAAATATTGTTTAAAGCAAATGTCAACCACGAATTTGTTTTAAAGTGGAATATTGACATTGGCGGAATAGCTTCGGCTGGATTCCCTATGTTAAAATCTTTTACAACCCCAACGATGATTAACTCTTTACCATTCCAATTTACCTTTTTCCCAATTGGGTTTTTCTCTTTTAGTAGTCCCGCGGCAGTTTCATTTATTAACATCGAATTAATAGTATCCTGGGCAAATTTTGGACTCAAGTATCTTCCTTTCACAAGTTTTATTTGCATCATTTCTAACATCCCAAAATCAATTGGAATATTGTCTCCATCCACACTTATATCTTTATATTGAAGTGTTATTGTTGATTTTGCAGACCCTCCAAAAGCAAAGCCACCCGCTGCCACTTGTTTTACACCTGGTATCCGCAATAATTCATTTTTGATAGTTAAGTAGCGATCAAATCTAAAATTGTCTGTTATCTCTTCTCCATATACATTGCGATAAGAAATACTTAAAATTTGATTGGCCTTGAAGCCTAAATCCTTTTTATTGATATGGTCAATTTGCTGATAAACAATATAGGATCCGATGATAAAAAAAGTCGCAATTGAAAATTGAAAAATCAACATTCCGTTGCGTAACCATACGCCACTTTTACTTCTTCCAAAATTGCCTTTCAATACCTTTAAAGTTTCAAAATTAGAAACATATATTGCTGGAAAAACTCCTGCCAAACAAACCGTAATACTAAATATGATGGTAAGTTGTAAATAAAATTGACTGCCTTGTACAACAATGGTTTTATTTAAAAAATCATTATAATAAGGTAACGACAGTTCCACAATTACAAGAGCAATTAAAATTGAAAACAACGATAGTATTGCTGTTTCAAAAACAAATTGCTGTATTATATTAATTTTTGAAGAACCTATAACTTTTCTTACCCCAACTTCTTTGGCACGTTTTATAGCATTTGCTGTTGCAGAATTGATGTAATTTACAATTGAAAGTAGCAGAATTAAAACAGACAATCCTACCATAATCATTAAAAACTGAAAATTACCATTTTCCTCAATTAGACCACTCGTTTTAGTGTGTAACCTAATAGTAGACAAAGGTTCTAAAGAGGGTTTAGTGGCTCCATATTTTTTAATAAACTGCTCAGGAGAAATTCCATTTTCTTTAGCATAACGAACTGTCATGTTATCGTAATAAAGTTTTTGCAAATCATTTTCGATAAACGAAACTTTATTAGGATTTTTAACTTTAAGAAATAATACAAACTGAAA
Source organism: Flavobacterium sp. FPG59 (assembly GCF_002150205.1). NCBI lineage: Bacteria > Pseudomonadati > Bacteroidota > Flavobacteriia > Flavobacteriales > Flavobacteriaceae > Flavobacterium > Flavobacterium sp. FPG59. The sequence continues at coordinate 9,152 of NZ_MTCA01000115.1, forward strand.
ATTTCCCCATTGATCAATAG
>NZ_MTCA01000234.1:0-4611 GCF_002150205.1 Flavobacterium sp. FPG59
CATTGGTATAATAATAGCAGTCAGCAAGGTTTTGAATTACAATTTGCGAATTATTATCTTGTATTATTGATTTATACAATGGAATTGCTTTATTGTAAAAAGTGCGTTCAAAAAGTTGGTTAGCTCTTTTTAGATTGTCGTCTTGTGCATGAAGTAATTGGATAGAAAATACCAATAGTAGCAAGTATATTTTTTTCATAATTTATGTCTTAGAAAAATCGTGGTGATTTATCATATCCTCTGCTGGATAAATCTAAATTAAACAATACAAAAATTTCATGTGTTCCAGAGTTAAATTGACCTAAATTAGAAGTATTGTAATCATAGGCGTACCCAACTCGAATGCTCGGTGTTACTTTCACATTTGTCATTGCACTTATAGCATCTCCAAAACGATATGCCGCTCCAAACTCAAACTTTTCATTGTACAAAACATTGGCAGTTACATCTAGAGATATTGGCGCACCCGAAACGTATTTTGACATAACAGCTGGCTTAAATTTGAATTGTTCAGATACTTGAAATACATATCCAGCTGTTAGGAAAACATGGGTGTTTTCTCTACTAAATGAATTGGTTCCTGACCTATTTTCAAATTGTTTTGTGGCTAATAAATTTGGGGCAGATAAACCCACATAATAATTGTCTGTAAAATAAAAGGCTCCAACACCTACATTTGGCATGATGTCATTTCTGTTTTCTGAAAAAGCATCATCTGTTCCAGGATTACCACTTTCAAATACAAAACCATCAAAATTTGTTTGCAAATTGGTAAATCCCGCTTTTACACCAAAGGATACTTTATGATTGTTATTAAACTCTAGTAAATAAGCAAAATCTGCAAAAAAATTATTTTCTTTTTTTGCTCCGCCACCTATATCATCTGATATTAATGAAAACCCTACTTCTACTTTTTCATTTACAGGCATGTGTGCAAATAATGTCAATGTTTTTGGTGCACCCACAGCACCCACCCACTGGGATCTATATAAGGCACCCAAATTTAAATTAGACTCTATGCCTGTAGCATATGCAGGATTTAAAACACTCATATTATACATGTATTGGGTATATTGAGGGTCTTGTTGCGCCGTTAATTTTGTTATTATCAAGAAAAGACTTGATAGTAGTATGAACTTTTTCATGTACTATTTTTTAAAAAATAAAGATTGTTATCTATTTAAATAAAGGCGTCCTTGCTTAGGGGAAATTCCGTCTTTATTAAAATGAATAACATAAAAATAAACTCCTTCAGGCGCTTTTCCGTTGCTAATTGTTTTAGAGTCTGATGAAGTACCATCCCATTTTGGCTTGTTTTTATTAGCTGTATACATGAGACTTCCGTATCTATTGAATATTTCTAATGTATAATTAGGATAGATAAAATCAATATCCGGAATAGAAAAAGTTTCATTTACACCATCACCATTGGGTGAAAACCCATCTGGAATAAAAAATTGAGGCGTGACATCACAATTAGTTAAGGAAACTGTTATTTCTAAAGGAGTTGTTGATAAACAATTGTTTGCACTTGTAGAGTCAAAACCATAATATATTCCATTATCACGAAGTAAAACTGTACTAGATAATAAATTTCCTCCAGTAGCAGCATCATACCATACTACAGTTCCATTTGAAGTAACATTACTGGATAAACTTTGAATAGTAGGCAAATCTAACCCACAAAATTTTTCCCCATTTTCATGTAGTACAGGAGTTTGCAATTCATTAATAACAACTTGAGCAAGAGCTAAACCAGATTCGCACCCTGTAGTTGTATTTACCTCTTTTACGTAATAATTCGCAGATTGCAATACCGTTGACGCAGGTAAAGCAGTTGAACTTGTAAGTGAATTAAACCATCTGTACTGAGGACCATTAGGTACTAGACTAGCTACGGTTGCATTTTGGACTTTACAAAATTCTTGGTTGCTTGTAATAGGTGTAATAGGCAAGGCGTTAATCACAAAATCTTTGCTAATAGTATTCATTAAAGCAAGACAGCTCGTATTTGAATCTGTAAGAGATTGTAAATTAAATAATGTTGTTCCGGTATTGGATAATAATGAATTAGGAATGGTATAAGTTGCTCTACCAGCATTAACAAGCAAAGGAACCATTTGAACACCGCTAGTATTGGCACCAGACAAAGAGTAACTTATTGTTATAGCGGTTAAATTCCCTAATCCCGAAAGTTCAACAACTACGGGCTGATCTTTACAAACCGATCTAATAGCAACTGATAAATTGCGCACATCTGGTAGCGCTTTTATCAAAAATGAACTAACTATTGATGCGGTATTGGTACAATTAGTAGCCAAGTTTGTAATTCTGCTTATGATAAAATTAGTATTTCCCACATTAGGAATTTGCGAATCAGGAATCTGGAATGATGCAACTCCTGCACGAACCGTAATAGTTATGCTTTGATTAGCAAGACTATTACTTCCAGATAAAGAATACACAATACTATAATCCCCATCTGTTAGATTACTAATTCCTGACAAAGTAACTTCTGCATTTGTTGATTGACAAATAGAATTTATAAGTAAGGAGGCATTATTTGTTTGTGGAATTTGGTTTATTACAATATCAGCGGCAATAGCAGGAATTATATTAGTACAAATTCCTAGAGTGGTTGCGCTTTCTATATTGAGTATAGTTATGGTATAATTTCCAACAGTATTAAAATTACTAGATGGCAAAGGAAAAGTAAAAACGTTATTGGTAAAATTTTGCGTTGTAGAAAAAACAGTAGAATTACCAGAAATGGTATATGTAACCGTATATACTCCATTGGGAATAGCAACTACATTTCTTATCGAAGCTGAAAAATTTGTTGTACCGCGTTCATTTTCACAAATTGGTGCATTTACCTGCAAAGTGGCACCCGTATAATCTAGCTGTTTTTCTAAGGTAATAAACAACACTGATGTTTGATCAACACACACGTTGTTATCTGATAATACAGTATACGTAAAACGGTAAAATCCGGGTCCACGTGTGTTGTATATATTTTGAATGTTTATAACAGAGTCCGTATCATCAGTATCATCTAACTCGTTAGTGCCACTTTCTCGCCATACACCTCCAGCATCCTCGCCTACTAAACCATCAAATAGATTATAGTTAGTATAAGAGTTTAACTCATTAGAACATAATTTGACATCGTCAGGGGTTCCAGCACGAGGCGAACGATATATGGTTACAAATATTTTTACATCTGGTGGAGCAGGACAAGAACCTATAGCAGGAATAGAATAGGTGTATTCATATGTACTACCGGGATTTAGATTGATGGTATTAAGAGTATTGTTTGATAATCCAAGGCTAGTGGTATTTCCTACCCAAGTACCGCCTATTTGTGGAGGAAGAAAATCTCCATTAAAGGCTTCAAATAAATTATATGCAGATTCTGTATTACAAATAGAGGTATTCGCACCAGGAACTCCAGTATATCCTCCAATTCGAACCGTAACTATAGCTGTATCAATGCAACCTGAACTTGTTGTAACGGTATAAGAATACCTATATGTTCCGCTACGACGAATTAATTGAGCATTTAAAATTCCTGTGGTTCTATTGAGACCGCCTGATCTATCTTCATCTCTCCACGTACCGCCAGCAGAATGCGAACCAAGTTGCGTTTTAAGATCTATGTTTCTACTGGAAATGTTTGTTATATCACAAATATCAAGCGCTACGTTATCAGCACCAGCAATTCCTTCACATTGACTGTAAGCAGAATGCGAAAGAAAAGCGAAAGAAAAAACAACAAAGCAAACAACCTTAGTCGAAAAAAAAGGTGATTTTATAGTCATAATATTAAAATTTAAACAAAACTACACTTTTTTTTAACATTTATTTAAAAATCGTTTATCTATAAGAAAAATAAGTAAAGAAAAGTTTCCATATTTACGATTTTACAAATTGATTATAATAAAATAGCCCCACACAAAAAGTGTAGGGCTACAAAAACTAACCAAAAATCAACCTCATTATTACATTTATTTTTTAGGTAACACAACAGTATCTACTACGTGAATAACACCATTTGATTGGTTCACATCCGCAATAGTAACTTTTGACTGACCACCATTTTCATCTGTAATGTAAAGATCTTTACCTTTCATCCAAGCTGTTAATGTTCCGCCACTTACTGTTTTTAGTATAGCTTTTCCATTTCCTGCTTTAATTGCTTTTGCAATATCTACAGCATTCATTTTCCCTGCAACTACATGGTAAGTTAAGATAGTTTGCAATGTTTTTAAATTTTCTGGTTTTAATAAAGTATCAACTGTACCTGCTGGCAACTTATCAAACGCTGCATTTGTTGGGGCAAAAACGGTGAATGGTCCTTTACTTTGTAATGTTTCTACTAGTCCGGCTGCTTGTACTGCTGCAACTAGTGTGGTGTGATCTTTTGAATTTACTGCATTTTCAACAATGTTTTTTGAAGGATACATGGCAGCTCCGCCTACCATTACTGTTTTTTGAGCGAAAGAAGTTGCTCCAAATACTACTGCCATAAAAGCAACTGATAAAAATTTTCTAGTTTTCATAAAATTTGTTTTTTTAAGTTATATAAAGTCATTTACGCTCCTTTTATGA
>NZ_MTCA01000339.1:0-1880 GCF_002150205.1 Flavobacterium sp. FPG59
GGTGTCTATTTAGTTAAAAGTTCTAAAACTTTTGTTCGTAGCGCTTCGCCACGTAAGTTCTGTGCTACTACTTTACCAGATGCATCAAGTATAAAAGTAGCTGGAATTGATTCTACTTTATATTGAGCGGCGATAGGTTCGTCCCAGAATTTTAAATTAGAAACTTGGTTCCATGTTAACTTGTCTTTTGCGATAGCTTCTTTCCAAGCCTTGGCATCTTTATCAAGAGAAACACCAATAATATTTAGTCCTTTAGCATGTAATTCTTTGTATAACGCAACTACATTTGGGTTTTCTTGGCGGCATGGTCCACACCAAGACGCCCAAAAATCTACTATTGTAACTTTTCCTAAACTTTCCTTTAGTGAAATCATTTTTCCTTCAGGATTAGGAGCTGAAAAATCTGCTCTTCAGTTGCCTCCTGGCATTGCTGGTGAAGGAGCAGCACCTACTGCAGCAGGAGCTTTTCTTTCAGCAATTTTAGTTTTGATGGCAATTCCTGGTTTTGTTTTTTTCAATGACTCTTCAAGACCATTATATAATTTCTCTGATTTTGCAACATCAGTTGAAGGATCATTAAGCATCCCTTGTATAATCAAAGCTGAAATGAATGATTTAGGATGTGTTTCAGCATAAGTTAAATATTTGTTTTTTGACGCAGTATTTACTTCTTCCTGAATTTTAGAAAACTCTTGCATCAATTTATTGATAACAACGGTATCTTTTGTTTGTTGAGCTGTATTCATAGCAGCCATATTTTTAGTTTGAAAATCCATAAGTTTCTTTTGAACTTTAGTCATTTCTTCATTAAAAGCCATGAATTCGTCATTGTTATAAGTACCTGAAACTTTAGATTTTTGAATACTATCTTTGTTTATTGCTATAGTTACCTCAGCATTTTCTAAAATAAATGGTATTTTAGCTTGAGCTCCCTCTAGTTGTAAGGTATAAAAAGCAGGTTCAGTGATGTTACCTTTCATCTCAAATTTACCATTTTCAACTTTTACAGTATCTTTTGCAAGCAACATTCCTGTAGCGTCTTGAGTTTCTAGAATAATCGTTTTACCATTATCAACACCAGTAGCTGTTCCTGTAATCAAGTACTCATCTTTCCCAACTTTGCTACAAGAAATTAATACGACAGCAGCAGAAAGTAATAAAATTATTTTTTTCATTATAAATTAGTTAATATAGTTATATCTGCAAAAGTATTTAAAAATAATAAATTACAAATATAATAACTACCTAATTTTTTGTTATAAAGTGCTATTTATTATGTATAAACATAGCGTTTAGTAGCGTTCTGTAATCAATGAAGGAGGTGGATTTTAACTTTTCAATTTTTTTTCAAAAAAAAAGCACCCCATAAGGAGTGCTTGAATGTTTATTGAAAATGCTTAGTCTTGATTGGTAGTTTTTCTCCAAGTAAAAGCATTTAAAATGTGTCTTTTTGCAAATCTTCCAGGTGAATCAGCATTTACCATTTTTACATAAGTAGCTTTTGGTACACTAATATACTCATAAACACTTCCGTTTGAAAAATTAATAATCAATCTACCTTCAACAAATTTATAATCAGTAATTGTTGATGTTGAAATTGTTTCAGTATATTCAGGTAAGTTTGCTTTTATAGTTTCAGGATTGATGCTAACCAAAAAATGGTAGGCTTCAATGATTTTTTTACTATTTTCTTCAGCTGCTTTTAATCCAGCTTCATCACCTTGAAATTTATCTGGGTGTGCTTCCTTCATCGCATTACGATAAATGGTCTTCAAATCTTTCAGCTCAGCAGTTTTATCTACATTTAGCAATTTGCGGTATTCAACTATTTTTTTCATAAATATGTAACTACTTGTCTTTTTGTATATAAGGAATACAAT
>NZ_MTCA01000063.1:0-15826 GCF_002150205.1 Flavobacterium sp. FPG59
GTATAATCAGTGTTCACAAAATTTGACTCTTTACTATTTAATAATGCTTGTAATATTTCATTATTATACTCATTATCCTTTGAGGCAACAAAGGTTCTAATGGAGAACGAGCGCAACGCATCATGAATACTCAAAGTACCCACCGCAGAATCCTTACGACCTGTAAACGGATACACATCAGGACCTCTTTGGCAAGAACTATTCAAATTTACTCTACATACTAAATTTACCAAACTATCAATTAATGGTGCAATGGTTTTAATATCCCTACCAAATAAACTTACTTGCTGACCATAATTAGACTCAGCCATATCGTTCAATGGCTCTTGAATATCCTTGAAAGTCATCACAGGAACAACTGGACCAAATTGCTCTTCATGGTACACTCGCATTTCTTTATTCACCGGAAACAATACTGCTGGGAAAATATAATTTGGCATATGCTCACCCCCTTTTTCATTGAGGATAGTAGCACCATTTTTAATTGCATCATCAATTAACTCCTGTATGTAAGCAGGCTTTTCCTTTTCTGGCAAAGGAGTTAACATTACCCCGTTGTCCCAAGGATTCCCAAAAGCGAGAGCATCAACTTTGGCAGCAAACCTAGTGTTAAATTCATCAGCAATACTTTCATGAACATATATTATTTTTAATGCTGTACAACGCTGTCCATTAAAGGATAATGTACCCGCTATACATTCTTGAATCGTCAAATCAAGATCAGCATCTGGTAAAATAATGGCTGGGTTTTTTGCTTCAAGTCCTAATATTAATCGCAATCTGTTTTTGTTTGGATGCTGATCCTGAAGTGCTATAGCTGATTTACTATTCCCTATCAACGCCAGAATATCCACTTTCCCAGATTTCATAATTGGCGAAGCTACTTCACGACCTCTACCGTAAATGATATTGATGGCACCTTTTGGAAAACTATTTCTAAAAGCTTCTAACAAGGGCGAAATTAAAAGAACTCCATGTTTTGCTGGCTTAAAAATTACAGAATTACCCATAATCAATGCAGGAATTAGCAATGAAAAAGTTTCGTTTAATGGATAATTATAAGGTCCTAAACACAATACTACCCCTAACGGCCCACGACGCACCATGGCATTTACACCTTGACTTTTAGTAAATCGGGATGAATTTCTATCTAATAATTTATAATCTTCAATAGTATCATAAATGTATTCCACGGTTCTATCAAACTCTTTTTCAGAATCTGGTAGTGACTTGCCTATTTCCCACATTAAATATTTCACTACTTCGGCACGAGTAGTTTTCATTTGCTTGACAAAATTTGTCATGCACTTGATACGATCCGATACTTTCATGGTTGGCCATAGTCCTTGGCCATTGTTGTAGGCATTACTTGCTGCTTGTACCGCTTCATTTGCTTCCTCTTCACCCATAAATGGAATTGACCCCAGAATAGTAGGTCCATATTCATGAGTAGAAGAAATGGTTGAGAAAACGGCTGTAGTTTGTCCCTCCCACTTTTTTAATTCACCATCAACAAGATAGGTGTCTTGATTTAATAAACTTTTAATCTGATATTCTTCGGGAATCACATTCATTTTTTAAGGTTTTAAAATTAGAAACTAGCAAGCGCATGCCATTCAAAAAATTAAGGCGTTACTACCGCTCCTTCCCAATCTAAAATACCTCCTAATAAATTATAGGTATTCTCAAAACCCAACTGATTCATTATTTCGCAAGCTTTAGCACTACGCATACCAGACCTGCAATAAACATAATATTTTTTATCTCTGTCTAAAGCTTCAATGGCAGTTACAAAATCTTGTCCTCTGTGAATATCAATATTTATGGCATTAGCTATAAAACCATCATTGAATTCATCTTCAGTTCTTACGTCTAAAATTACTGTATTTTCGTCGGCCTCATATTGAGAAACCCACTCTTCTTGTGTTAAATTCATAGTGTTCTTTTTTGTAAAAATACGATGTTTTTATCAAACAATTATTGAATTAATTGTTAATTAGATATTAATCCTAAGAAAACGATTGCGTAAAATATTCATAATCAAATCAATAAACCAAACTTTTTAAAGCCTATAAAATCTATAGGAATATTGATTTTAATAATCTGTTAATGAGTATTTTAATCTTAATATTCTCTTGAAAACTATGGATATTTTTTGCGTTTAGATTACCTTTATAAAAAATATATAATCCTAAAAAATGATTGACTCCCTAAAAAAAATTTTCCAATCCTTCTCAACTGATTTAGTTCAAGAAATAGAAAAAAATGCAGTCATACAAACGTATCCAGCGGGATCTGTAATTATGAGAACGGGGCAGTATATAAAAAGTACCGTACTGGTTATTCAAGGAAAAATAAAAATTTATAGAGAGGATGAAAATGGAGGAGAATTTTTCATGTATTATTTACAACCAGGACAAGCTTGTGCTATTTCTATGATTTGTGCTACTAAAAATGAAAAAAGTCAAATTATGGCCCTTGTTGTTGAAGATGTTGAACTAGTTATGATTCCGTTGCCATTGATGGATAAATGGATGATGCAACACCGAAGCTGGTACGAATTTGTTATTGATACTTACAGAAGCCGATTTGAAGAAGTTCTTGAAGTGATTGACAGCATTGCCTTTAGAGCTATGGATGAACGATTAGAATTTTATTTGCAACGCAACGCTACTTCTTGCGGATGTAAAGAGCTTAAACTATCGCATCAAGAAATAGCATCTGATTTAAATACCTCAAGAGAAGTAATTTCTAGATTGTTAAAAAAAATGGAACAAAGAGGAATTGTGTTGCTTCATCGTAATAATATTGAACTACTTTCTAAATAATTTTACAGGAGAATAGTTTACTCTTCAATACCTCTATTTATGGAAATTATTGGTTATATAGCGTCTATCATAATTGGAATTTCACTGGGATTAATTGGTGGTGGTGGCTCCATACTTACTATACCTATCTTAGTGTACCTTTTTAAAATAGACCCTGAAATTGCAACAAGTTACTCCCTTTTTATTGTGGGCGTTACGGCATTATTTGGCTGCATTAGTCATTACAAAATGGGTAATTTAAAAATCAAATCGGCATTGTATTTTGCCATACCATCAGTAATGTCAATATTAATAATTCGTGAAGTAATATTCCCTAACATAGCCTCAACCCTATTTACGATTGCTTCTTACCAAGTTTCAAAAAATGTTCTAATTATGTCTGTTTTTTCGGTTTTAATGATTGCATCGGCTTTAGCCATGATAAGAAAATCTAAACCAGTAGTAATAGCTTCAACTAAAACTAATTATCTACAGCTGAGTGGCATTGGATTTCTCATCGGGATTGTAACAGGATTTCTGGGAGCTGGTGGAGGATTTTTAATTATACCTGCTCTTTTATTTTTTGCAAATTTACCTATGAAACAAGCAGTAGGAACCTCGTTATTAATAATTTTCATCAATTCCAGTATTGGTTTTGGTGGAGATCTATACATTGGTACACCCATAAATTATACAATTCTTTTTTTAATATCGGGAATGGCCTTCATAGGAATGATCATTGGTTTGCAGCTTTCAAAAAAAATAGATGGAGCACAACTAAAACCTATATTTGGATGGTTTGTTCTTGTTATGGGAATCTACATTATTACCAAAGAATTTTTCTTTAAATAAAAACTTTATGTAACAAATATCACTGTTAATACTAAAAAACAGAAGTACATTTGTACTCTAAATAAATTATAAAAATGAAAATAGAACAAATATATACAGGATGTTTAGCGCAAGGTGCTTACTATATTACTTCTAATGGTGAAGCTGCCATTATAGACCCGCTTAGAGAAACGCAGCCATATCTTGAAAGATTACAAAGAGATGGTGTAACATTGAAATACATTTTTGAAACGCATTTTCACGCTGATTTTGTTTCAGGACACTTAGATTTAAGTCGTGCTACAAATGCACCTATTGTTTATGGTCCTAATGCTACTTGCGAATTTGAATGTGTCTCTGCGGTGGATGGCCAAATTTTTACTTTAGGAAATTTGACAATCAAGGTGTTGCATACTCCAGGACACACCATGGAAAGTACTACGTTTTTACTTATTGATGAAAACGGAAAAGACCATGCCATTTTTTCTGGTGACACTTTATTCATAGGTGATGTTGGAAGACCTGATTTGGCTCAAAAAGCAGCACACATGACACAAGAACAACTTGCAGCTACTTTGTACCATTCTCTACGTGATAAAATTATGACTTTGGCTGATGATGTTATTGTGTATCCCGCACATGGAGCGGGAAGTGCTTGCGGTAAAAACATGAGTAAAGAAACCGTTTCTACCATTGGGAACCAAAAAGAAACTAATTACGCCTTAAGAGCAAACATGACCGAAGCAGAATTTATTGCAGAAGTTACAGATGGTTTATTGCCTCCACCAGCTTATTTTGGTATGAATGTAGCCATGAATAAAAAAGGGTACGATAGTTTTGAAAATGTATTGAATTTAGGAATGCGAGCACTAACTCCTAGAGAATTTGAAACTGCTGCCGAAGAAAATGGTGCATTACTTCTTGATACTCGTAAAAACGGTGTTTTTGCAAAAGGATTTATCCCGCAATCAATAAACATAGGTATAGATGGTGATTTTGCACCTTGGGTAGGTGCGCTAGTGGCTGATGTACAACAACCTATATTGATAATTTGTGAAGTAGGACAAGAAGAAGAAACAGTAACACGATTGAGTCGTGTAGGGTTTGACAATTTATTAGGCCATCTTGAAGGAGGATTTGATGCATGGGTGAATGCTGGAAATGAAATAGATACAATTAATAGAATTTCGGCAGCACAATTTGAACAAGAAGTAAAAATAGGTGAAAGCAAAATCGTTGATATAAGAAAAGAGACTGAATATAGCGCAGAGCACGTAGACGATGCTTATAATAAACCACTTGCTGCTATAAATGATTGGATTAAAGATATTGACCCAAAAGAACATTTTTACATTCATTGTGCTGGAGGATACCGCAGTATGATTGCAGCTTCTATCCTTGAAGCTCGCGGTTTTAGAAACTTTACCGAAATTGAAGGGGGATTTAACGCCATTGCAAAAACGAATATTCCCAAAACAGATTTTGTTTGCCAAAGTAAAATATTAAAATAACAATAAACTATAATCAATTGATTCATTTTGATTTATGTCAAAATGATAAATCATTTGATTTGATATAATAAAACTATGTCTGATTTAAAATGTTGCATTGTTAGCTGCGAGCAACCCATAGATGCAAATTATTGGGAATCGCAATATGTTGCACAAACTACAAAATGGGATTTGGGAACCATAGCACCACCACTTCAAGAATTTATAAATACTATAACCAATAAAGACTGTAGTATTTTGATTCCGGGTTGCGGTAATAGTTATGAGGCTGAATATCTTTTAGCAAATGGTTTTAGTAACATTACCGTTATAGATATTGCACCATCACCGGTGGCAGCCTTAACAAAAAAACATGCTAACAATCCAAACATAAAGATTATTCAAGGTGATTTTTTTACACATTCTGGTCAGTATGATTGTATTATTGAGCAAACCTTCTTTTGTGCTATTCCACCGTTTATGAGGCAAAAATACCTTTGGAAAATGCATCAGCTGCTGGCAAAAAACGGAATTTTAGCAGGACTATTTTTCAATAGAAATTTTGAAGCTGGACCTCCCTTTGGCGGAAGCCAAAAAGAATATGAAAGCCTTTTTGAAAATGCTTTCCGAATTCAAAAAATGGAAATAGCAAGAAATTCTGTTGCGCCAAGAGCAAACTCTGAGTTGTTTTTTATGTTTGAAAAAAAGACGAATGTTATTGTGAACTTGTATGAATTAAACGGAGTTACTTGCTCCACCTGTGCCAAAACAATAGAATCAAAATTAACTATAATTGAAGGTGTAGTTCAAGTTTCAATAAATACAAACTTCCAGGAAATTGTCATTGTAAGTCACTCAGTAGTGGCCATTGAAAAACTTCAAGATGCGCTTTTATATGACGCTAGTTATTCAATTGCACCACATAGTACTACCTAAAAAAATATGCATTACTATTAATATTGTAACTTAATATGTAATCAATAAAAAAGGTATTTGACTGTTCAAATACCTTTTTTATTGAGAACCTCATTGATGAAAGTTATTTTTTTAACCAAGCTTGCAAAACACGCTCTAAATCTGTTTGAATTATTGGTTTAGGAAGATAATCATTCATTCCGGCTTCAAAACATTTTTCTTTATCCCCTACCATGATTCCTGCTGTAATGGCAATGATAGGGATGTCTTGAGAGTTTTCAAATTTTCTAATCTCATCAGTGGCTTCATAACCGTTTTTATTAGGCATTTGTATGTCCATAAGAATTACATCAGGTCTTTCTTTTTCATAAAGTTCCACAGCTTCGTTACCATCTTTGGCTTCAAAAATTTGACAATTAGAAATGATTCTTTTCACTAATGTTTTAGCTAGCAACATATTGATTTTATTATCCTCAACAATTAAAACTCTCTTATCATCTAAAATACATTCCGGCAAGCTAGTTACGATATTATTTTTAGGAATAATTAGTGTGTCTAAATCATTTTTGAAACTCGCTCTTGTAAATTTGACCACAAAGTAAAAATCACTACCATCCCCATATTTACTGATCAATTCTAACTTACTATCCATTAATGCCAGCAACTGATTTGAGATAGCCAATCCTAATCCTGTACCACCAAACTTTCTATTTGTAGAATTGTCTTCTTGTACAAAGGATTTGAATATTTTTTCATTATTATAAGTTTTAATCCCAACACCAGTATCCTTAACCGAAAACTTAATTGTTGCTGATTGTTTTTTATTTTTATCAATTTGACTAATGTCCAATCTAATTTCTCCAAAATGAGTAAACTTTATTGCATTGCTTAACAAGTTTACTAAAATTTGCTTGAGTCTAACAGAGTCCGCAATGATGTATTGTGGCACTGCTTTATCAATATCAAGGATTAAGTTAATATTTTTTTTGATGGCCTGAATCTTAAACAAGTTTATTACTTGATTTGTTAGTTTAAACAGATTTACTTTTTCAAGATTCAATTCTAGTTTACCCGATTCAATTTTGGAGAAATCCAAAACATCATTTACAATATCCATTAATGAAGTAGCAGATTCATTGACAGTGGTCATATACTCCGCTTGATTTTTCTTAAGATTAGACTTCATTAATAAATGTGTAAATCCTATGATACCATTTAAGGGTGTTCTAATTTCATGACTCATATTAGCTAAGAAATCTGTCTTGGCTTTGTTTGCAGCTTCAGCTAATTCTTTAGCTTTAAGGAGTTCCATTTCAAGCACTTTTTGATCTGTTATATCCATAAAACTAATTACAATTTCATTGATATCTCCACAGTGATCAAAGTCAGGATACCCGTTTACCAAAACCCATATTGGTTCTTTTCTAGAGGTGTGAACTACACCCATCTTAAAGTTTTTTAAGGACGCTTTAGTTGAAATAATTTGGTTTACTGGATATTTCTCAACTAACAATTCATCTCCAAATTCATCATAAAGAGTAAGATTTCTATTATAAGTAGAAATGCCTTTCAACTCTTCATCTGTTAGTCCTAATAATTCATTTGCTTTTTGATTGTTTACAATAATGGAGGTATCAGGTTTGTATACCATAATTCCTGCATCAAGGTTATTCAATAATCCGCGGTATCGTTCTTCACTTTTAAAGAATGCAATATCAGATTGTTTCGCTTTAGTAATATCCCTACACAGGCAAATAAAGTGAATTTCGTTATCTAAATTTTCTTTCATTGGTGCAACCGAAAGTTCAAACCAATGTGTTTCTTGAGCTAACTCAAGAATGTATTGCTTACCCGCTGAAAATCCATCTACCGAAGCTTCATTAATAGCTTCAAGAATTATGTTTGAGGCAGATTCAGGCAGCACATCCGAAAACTTTTTATCTAAAAAATATTCTGGTGGTACAGCAAGTAAATCGTCTCTTCGGGAATGATAATTAAAAATTTTGCCATCAAGATTAATTTCAAAAAGCATATCTGGAATGGCGCCAAGTATAGCCTCCATTTTTTTGTGCATTCGCATAAACTCATCATCAATTTGTTTACGCTCACTTACATCCCTTACAATGGCTACAATCCTACCATCTACAATTTTTTTAGCGGTGATCTCTACTGCAATAGAAGCACCATTTTTGTGCAACATATTGCACTCCATCAATGTTTGATCTGTATTTATTAATTCATTGAAAATTAATTGTTTTTTGACAAGCTCATCTGTAATGTATAAATTCTTAAAGTTTTTAGTACATAATTCTTCTTTTGTAAAGCCTAGCATTTTACAAGCACTTTCATTAACTTCTAGTAATTTACCTTTGCTATTACTGATCATAATTGCATCTGAGGCTTGCTCTATCAAACTTTTATAGCGTTCTTCACTGTTTACAAGCTGCTCTTTAATATTCTTTAATTCAGTAATTTCCGTTAATGCTCCATTGAGTAGGACCGCTTTACCATCTTCATTTCTGGTTATTATACCTCTGTCAAAAAATATTCCGTAGGTTCCATCAGCTTTCATGAACCTGAACTCATCAGACCAATTATTTGTAGTTCCAGCGTATGAATCTTCTAGTTTTTTGACAACCCTATCTCTATCATCTGGATGCAGTTTTGAACGCCAAACAATCATATTATTGACACCATTTGCAACTGTGCTACCAAAACCTAACAAATCAATAAATGCTTGATTATTCCAGCTTTCACCTGTTATTAAGTTGACTTCAAAAACAGCATCATTTGTAGCTGCTGAGATCATTTCAAAACGCTCATTGGCAGCTCTAATTTTCTCTTCTGCTTTTTTAATCTCGGTAAGATCTACTCCCATCCCTACGATGCATTTTTTACCTTCGTATGAAATACATCTTGAGTTTACATAGTACGGAATTTTATTTTTAGACTTAGTAAAGAATTCAAGTTCAAAACCTTCACTATTTTTATCAGAATTGCCTTGTTTGGTATCAAATATAGATTGTATTCGGGGAGCGAGTCTCTTTTTTTGATCGTCATCAAAGAAATCAAGCGGACTCATATTCAAAATTTCTTCCTCATTGTATCCCGTTATTTCTTCAAAATTTTGGTTCCATTTTACAAATTTCCCTTTTTCATCGTAAAGATAAAAAATTCCAGGAAGGCTATTTATAACAACCTCGGAAAGCTGTTTTTCTTTTAAAATTTCAGACTCAGCAAGTTTACGCTCGGTGATATCAGTAATTGTCCCTATGTAACCTTGTATTTCATTTTTTACATTTCGCTCTGGTATAGCCTTGCCCATTACCCAAGATATTGATCCATCTGGGCGTACAAATCTATACTCAGAAAATGAAGAACTTAATTTTTTTGTATCGTTATTCCAGCGACCTGCAAGATTAACTATATCATCCGGATGCACCGCCCTAAACCATCCATTTCCTAATGCTTCTTGAAATGACAAGCCTGATAATTGACTCCAGTATGGGTTTACATACGTGGTATACCCTGTAGGGTCAGTTCTAAAAATACCGACAGGAGAAACCTCTGTTAAGGTATGGTAGCGTTGTTCACTTTCAAAAATTATTTCCTCAGCTTTTTTTCTTAATGTTTCTTTTTCAAAAATTTCAAGTGCAAAAGATATATCTTCTGTGGCCTCGATAAGTAATGTAATCTCTTCATCATCAAAAAAATTAATCTCACCAGCGTAAAATGTAATGACTCCTACTACATTTCCAAACTTCTTAATAGGGATAGCCAATAGAGATTTGTAATTTCTACCCAATGCCTCTTGTTTCCAAAGGTTCATTGAAGAATCAGTCTCAATGTTGTTGCAAACTACATGCTTTTTATCATTAACCGATCTTCCTATAGGCCCCTGACCGGCAGGAATATTTTTATTTGTAGAAATTGTCTTAATTACAGAAACATAATTTTGATGCTCCCCGGCAACCATGGCAGGAAGTACTTTTTCACTAACTGGATCAATCATACCAATCCATGCCAGCTTAAACTTACCTATTTCAACAGCAATTGTACACGCTTCTCTAAATAAAGTTTGCTCATCTGTAGTACGCACAATCATTTGATTCATTTGACTTATAAATGAATACAATCTATTGGTTTTAATGATTTTTTGTTCAGCTAGAATTCGATCAGTGATATCTGTAATAATACCATGACAAATTACAGTCCCTTCCGGTTCCAATACTGGTAATGAGTTAACTTCATGCCAAACCAAACCTTTTTGCGGGTGAAAATATCGATACTGTGTCTTGAGTGGTACTAATTTGGTTTTGGTTATTTTTATCTTATCAATAACATCATTAATATCATCTGGATGAATGCGCTCAAATAGTTTTGAAGTATCAAACTCAATATCTTCAAAATGAAATCCATAAATTTCTTGAATGGCATTACTAGCATACGTATAAGACAACGATTGGTCTTTATTTTGTCTCATGGAATATATTAAACCCGGTGAAGTTGCGGCAATTTTTTGAAATTTATTTCGTTCCTCATTTAATAATTCTTGTGCTTTTTTAGTAGATGTTACATCTCTTAAATTAATAACAATTCCACCTATATCAGGATCATGCAGTAAATTGTTTACATAGCCTTCGAGCCAGATGTAATGTCCTTTTTTGTGCTTCAATTGTAAGGAAATAAAAAAGGGCGCACTTGGTTCACTGAGTGCTTTTTTTAATAGATATGGAATTTCTTTTTGATCATCAGGATGAATAAAATTAAAAACTGAAATATTGTCGAAATCTTCATGTGACCATCCAGTAACTCTTTGTGCTGACTCGCTCCTAAAAATGATGTTTAATTTCTCATCTACTAAGGAAATGATGTCTACATTATTTTCTATTAATGCTCTAAAACGACGTTCGTTTTGAGCAATTTTATCTTCAATAGCTTTTTTTTCTGTAACATCTTTTACAAAACCTAGAAACCTATTTTCGGCAATTTTTACTGCTTCAACTTGCCAATATCGTTTAGAGCCGTCTTTTAAAATTGCTTGAATTTCTTTTTTGGCAACTCCTTTTTCAACTAAATTTTTAAATTCCCTATAATACTCCTTATGATTTTCCATTCCGGATAAATCCCCAAACTTTTTAGTGAGCAACTCTTCTCTGGAATAGCCAGAAAGCACAGTTGCAGCGTGGTTCACTTCTAGATAATTACCGTACTCATCTAAAACAAATACACCATCTGGAGCATTTTCTATGTAATTTTTAAATTTTAAATCACTTTCTCGCTGAATTAATTGTATCTGCTGAGCAACCTCAACTTTTTCACGTTTTTTAATTTCATATTCGATGCGCTTTTTTTCAGTTATATCTTGAACAGTTCCGTGAAAAGCAATTACGTTACCTGATTGGTCTACTTGCGGTGTAACTATAGCATACAGCCATTTTTCATTATTTTTAGATAGTACTACCTTTCGTTCAAAATCAAATTCCTTCTTATCAATGAGTGCTAGATTAACTTTATCAAGAAAAAAAGTAACGTCTTGGGATGAAAAAATATTCAAAAATTCCTGATATAGATCTTGACAAGGGACTTTTGTTAATTCATAAATGGTATATAATTCCTTGGACCAAAACATTTCTTTGGTGTCTAACTCATATCTCCAGCTACCCAATTTCGCAATATGTTGGGCATCATTGAGTAATTTTTCACTCTCTAATAATTGCTCTTGAATTCTTTTTATACAAGTGACGTCTCTTCCTATACCATAAGCTAGACCATGTTGATGAGAAACGGTAATAATCCATTGAATCGAAATAATCTCACCATTTTTTTTTACATAACGATTTTCAAAGTTTATTGATTCTTTTTCCGTACCAAGCCTTTTTACTTCTTTTAAACTTTTTTCAAGATCTTCAGGATGAATAAAATTTAGAAAAGGCTGTGATAAAAGTTCTTGTTCTGTGTACCCTAAAACCGCAACAAAAGCTGGATTTATTTCTTTAAAATAACAATCGGCATTAGCAACACACACAAAATCCTGTGAGCTATGAATCAATTGTTCAAAGTTTTTTTTACAAGATTCTTTTTCTATTAAGGTTTGAAGTTGTAATTCTTTTTGCTTTACTAAAATAAGCAATTCATCATAGCTGTAATTAGCCTCATTCATAAAACATTAGTATTAAAGTAAATGCTAAATATAACAAAAAAAATAATCTATTAAAAAATTAAATGATGAAACTTACATCTTAGCCGTCCAAATACTCATCTAGCTAGTTAAACAAACGATATAAAAAAACAAAACGAAAGTTTTTTGATTCCTAGTAATGCGGCTTTTACCATTTAAAAACTAAAATTTAACAAAAATTTAAAAAACATTTGTATATACAACAATAATTAATGGTATATTTGTACCAACAAATTACATATATACAAATATGAAAATTGAAGAAATATTAAAATCAACTGTTGCAATGGATAATTCAAAAAAAATTATCCTCAATATTTTGTACACACAAAATGTGATTACAGAAAATTTTAATGAAATATTAAAGCCATTTGAAATATCTAGTGAGCAATACAATGTGTTAAGAATTCTAAGAGGTCAAAAAGGAAATCCAGCAAACATGTCTGTAATTCAAGAGAGAATGCTTGCCAAAACGAGCAACACTACTCGTCTTGTAGACAAATTGCTACTAAAAGAATATGTAACTAGAAAAGTTTGTCCTGATAATCGTAGAAAAATAGAAGTTTTAATTACATCAAAAGGATTAGAGGTTTTATCAGAATTAGATCCAAAAGTAATAGCACATGAACGTTTTTTTGCTCAAAATCTAACATCCGAGGAAATTGAACAGTTAAACGCTTTATTAGAAAAATATAGAAAACAATAAATAAAAATAATTATGAGTAATTTTATAGAAAACCAGAATTGGAGATATGCAACTAAAAAATTTGATGCATCAAAAAAAATTACAGCCGAAGATTTGGCTACGCTTAAAGAAGCTATTCGTTTAACAGCATCATCTTATGGATTACAACCCTACAAAATAATCATAGTAGAGAATCCTGAATTACGTGCTCAATTACAGCCTGCTGCCTACGGACAAGCTCAAGTTGTAGATGCCTCACATTTAATTGTTTTTGCAAATGAATTAAACTTTGGTGCTGAAGGGATTGATAATTTTGCAAGAACCATGAGCGAAACTCGCGAAATTCCGTTAGAGAGTATTCAAGGGTACGTAGATTATATGAAAGGAAATATTGTAGGATTGCCAGAAGAAAGTAGAAACTTATGGTCAGCAAAACAAACCTATATTGCCTTAGGAAACTTATTAAACAGTGCAGCTGAATTGAAAATTGACGCTACTCCTATGGAAGGGTTCATCCCTGCTCAGGTTAATGAAATATTAGGACTTGATAAACTAGGTCTAAATGCAACATTACTTGCAACAATAGGATACCGCCATGAAGAAGATGCAACACAGCATTATAAAAAAGTGAGAAAATATAATGAGGATTTATTTATTACACTATAATTTTTTTAATCAATTTTAAACACACTAAAAATGAAAAACTTAAAATCAATTGCATTAGCAGCAGTAATAGCGCTAACAACAGTAACAGTAAACGCTCAAACAAAAGCAGTAGATGTATCTAAAAGTACTATCAACTGGGTTGGAAAAAAAGTAACAGGAGCACATGAAGGTACTATCAATCTTAAAAGCGGAAACCTTGTATTCAAAGGAAAAAAAGTAGCTGGAGGTTCTTTTGTTGTTGATATGACATCAATGACTGTTACTGACTTGAAAGCAGGTCAAGGAAAAGAAAAATTAGAAGGACACTTAAAAGCAGATGACTTTTTTGGAACTGATAAATTTGCAACTTCATCTTTGGTTTTCAAAAAAATAGCAAGCAAATCAGCTAACCTTTACACTGTAACTGCTGATTTAACTATAAAAGGAATTACTAAGCCTGTAACTTTTGATTTGGCTACTACTCCTAATACAGCGACTGCTAATGTTGTTGTTGACAGAACTAAATATAAAATAGAGTACAACTCAGCTAGCATCTTTAGTACTATTGGTGACAAAGCAATCAATGATGATTTCACTTTAGCTGTAAATTTGAAATTCTAATTTCAAATTAAATACCACTCTAGACCCTATCAAGCAATTGATAGGGTTTTGTATTTAAACAAGTTTCTATTATTTATTAACCGTCTCAATAGTTTAACCTTGACTCAAAATATCTTAAAATTATAATTATTAATTGATTAGAAGTAGAATTTCACTTTTAATACAAAATAAATTTAAAATAGCGCAACAAATTAAGTTAAGTTGCATAAAAATAACATACGCTGATTATTTATAATAAACTCATAATATTAAGTAGAGTCTGTCTTAACAGATCATAAGTAAATTTGGATTGTTAAAAACCTCCATATCTTATGATAACCGAACCTACAAAAACAAATATTATGAAACTAAAAATGACACTACTTTTATTACTTTCTTGTTTGTATATTAACGCGCAACAACTTAAAGGAATATTAGGAGAAGACAACTGGTTTAACAATTGGACTAATTTCAAACCCGCTAGTACTGAATATAATGAAGCAACAACGATACTAACTGGGGTTATAAGTAGTAACATGACCTTACAACGTAAAAACACCTATAGATTAATAGGCGTTGTGTACGTTACGAACAAAGCAACACTAACTATTGAGGCAGGTACCGTTATTCGTGGTGATAAAGAAAGCTGTGGAACGCTTGTAATTACAAAAGGTTCTAAAATAATGGCCGAAGGGAATGAAACTGCTCCTATTGTTTTTACTTCTAACAATAATGTTTTATCAAGAAAACCAGGTGATTGGGGTGGAATTGTAATTCTTGGTGATGCTCCTATCAATAGGATTGGCGGAATCGGTTTCTTAGATTTTAATTTAAATCAAGAAGTAAGCTATTACGGTGGAACTAATGAAGAGGACAGTTCTGGAATTTTAAAATATGTACGCATTGAATATTCTGGTAGAAAACTCAAAGAACAAAAAGAACTTAATGGATTATCACTTGCAGGAGTTGGGAATAAGACCAAACTAGAAAATATTCAAATTAGTTTTTCAAATGATGATTCTTTTGAATGTTATGGTGGGAAAGCAACATTAAACAACATAATATCATATAGAGCAACTGATGATGATTTTGATTTTACTCAAGGAGCCCAAGCTAAGATTACCAATAGTGTTGCCATAAGAGATCCTTTTTCAAGTGATGTTGCAGGCTCTAGATGCTTTGAAATAGACAATTATGATAAAATAGAAAACTGTGATTTTACTAAGAAAGCCACACAGGTAACTGCAAATAATATTACTTTATTGAACACACAAGAAAACAATCAAGGGCTTGTAAAAGAAGCAATTTATATTAAAGATAAGTGTTTTTTAACATTAGATAATAGCGTAATACATGGCTTTTCTGCAATTGCTGTTTTAGATTCAAAGATAGGATATATCAGTGAAAATCTAAATCGTGTTAGCTTTAGAGGAGTAATTGCTAATAATTGCTCTGCAAAAATAATTAGTGAAGTAGTTGGGAATAACGTTGAAATAGAAAATTGGTACAGCAACGCCTCCTTCGCATTTGACTATACAACTATACCAACTTTAGATTTTTTCATTCAACCATCATTGAAAAAAACTCCAGATTTCCGCTTAAGATCTTACACAAATTTAGCTAGTAAGTAATTCATATTAAAACCAATGCTAAGTGAAGCTACGTTTTACAT
>NZ_MTCA01000406.1:0-1009 GCF_002150205.1 Flavobacterium sp. FPG59
ATTTATTGTTTATTTTTATAAATAATTTTCTTTAATCAAAATTAGCGGTATCAGAAATCTTATAACGCTCTTCATTGTTTTTTGTTCTCAAAATGATTTCTCCCAGAAATCCAGCTAGAAATAATTGTGTTCCCAAAACCATTGTGGTCAAGGCAATATAAAACCAAGGATTATTGGTCACTAGGCTATAACGCATATCGTTGTACATGTGGTATAGCTTTGAAATACCGATGTAACCAGCAAGCATAAAACCGATGATGAACATCAAAGATCCTATGGCGCCAAAAAGGTGCATGGGTCTTTTGCCAAAGCGAGACAAAAACCAAATGGTAATTAAATCTAAGAATCCGTTAATAAAACGTTCCATCCCAAATTTAGTTTCACCATATTTTCTGGCTTGATGTTGTACCACTTTTTCACCAATTTTGCCAAATCCTGCATTCTTAGCTAATACCGGAATATAACGGTGCATTTCACCAGAAACTTCAATATTCTTAACAACAATATTTTTGTATGCTTTCAAGCCGCAATTGAAATCATTCAATTCAACTCCAGATGTTTTTCTTGCTGCCCAATTAAATAGTTTCGATGGTAAATTTTTAGCTACTACAGAGTCGTAGCGTTTCTTTTTCCAACCCGAAACCAAATCATATTTCCCATTGGTAATCATGTCATACAATCCGGGTATTTCTTCAGGACTATCTTGCAAATCAGCATCCATGGTAATGATAACATCTCCTTGAGCTTTTGCAAAACCAGCATGTAATGCCTGTGATTTTCCAAAGTTTTTCATAAAACGTACTCCTTTTACATGAGGATTCTCTTTTGAAAAGCCTTCAATGAGTGCCCAAGAATTATCAATGCTACCATCATCCAGAAAAATGATTTCATAGGTATAATTGTGGGATTGAACCACTTTAATGATCCATGAGTAAAGTTCATGAAGTGATTCCTCTTCGTTTAAAAGAGGAATTAGTATAGATAAATTCATTAATTTTTATTCTTGTGT
>NZ_MTCA01000141.1:0-8070 GCF_002150205.1 Flavobacterium sp. FPG59
CCATATAATAGGAAAGAGGAACCCAATGGTTCCTCTTTTTTTATGTTATGATTTCTCCTGTAATTATAACAGTTTCTATAAGATTACTTCCAAAAGCGTATGGCAATTGATAATAGGACGAAACAGGTTTTGTAATAATTAAATTTGCGACTTTGCCTCTTGTGATACTTCCATGCGTGGTAGCTAAATCCATGGCGTATGCACCGTTTATTGTGGCTGCGTTGATAGCTTCTTCGGGTGTCATTTTCATTTTTATACAGGCTGTAGCAACTACAAAGTTCATATTTCCTGAAGGTGTAGATCCTGGATTAAAATCTGTAGCAAGTGCAAGCGGTAGTCCCGCACTTATCATTTTGCGAGCAGGTGTATACGGAATACTCAAAAAATACGAACATGAAGGCAATGCTACAGGCATAACGTCAGTATTTTTTAAAGCTTCAATATCCTCTGGTTTCATTACTTCAAGATGATCAACTGAAAGGGCATTGTATTTCGTTCCCGCTTGGATTCCGCCTATAGAATTGAATTGATTGACATGTATCTTTGGCTTTAAGCCAAATTTAATTCCGGCTTCCATAATTTGTTGGGTCTCTTCAACAGTAAAATAACCTGATTCGCAAAAAACATCAATGAAATCAGCTAGTTTATTTTTTGCAATTTCAGGAAGCATTTTATTGATTATTAAATCAATATAACCTTTGTTATTTTCTTTGAATTCCAATGGAAATGCATGTGCACCTAGAAAAGTAGCTTTGATAGAAACAGGATAATTTTGTTTTAATCGCTGAATTACTCTAAGCATTTTTAATTCTCCTTCAACGGTTAAGCCGTATCCTGATTTAATTTCAACAGCTCCGGTACCTAATTGCATGACTTCTTCTAGTCGTCCCTTTGATTGTTGATAGAGTTCTTCTTCTGAGGTTTCATTTAGTTTTTTAGCAGAATTTAAAATTCCACCACCACGATTTGCAATTTCCTCGTATGTCATGCCATTAATACGGTCAACAAATTCTTGTTCACGGTTTCCTGCATACACAATATGCGTATGGCTGTCACACCAAGACGGTAAAACTATTTTTCCCGCTGCATCAATGGTTTTATTAGGTGTTGTTTGAGGCAACTCTTCCATAGTGCCAAAATCAGCAATAAGTCCGTTTTCTATAATAAGATAGGCATTTTTTATTGTGGGTAAAACAGCCATATCAGCACCAGAAACTTTCAAAACGGAAGAATCTCGAACTTGGAGCAATTCTTTAATATTAATGATTAATGTTGTCATTGATAATGAAATTATTCAGTGATTTTAATTTCGAACATTTTGTCCCAATTTTTACCTGTCACAAAAATGGTTTTTGTTTTAGGGTTGTAAGCAATTCCGTTTAAAACATCCGTGTCCGGTAATTGAGTGATTTTTTTCTTTAAGTCCGCAAGATTTATAATAGCTTCAACCGCTCCATTTTTTGGGTTTATCACTGCAATAGCGTCTTTTTGATATACATTTCCATAGATTTTTCCATTAACCCACTCTAGTTCATTAACGGCTGCTACTTTAGAGTTTAAAGAGTACACCTGAATTTGGTCAATAGGTTTAAAAGTTTCTGGATTTAGTATATGTATTGTTTCTGAGCTATCTGTCATGTATAAATGGGTGCCGTCATTAACTAATCCCCAGCCCTCCATTTTTTTAAAGTAAGGCATTGTTTTTTCTTTTTTGAAAGTATCGGCATTGTACACGTATCCTTCATTGTTTTGCCATGTTAATTGGTATACTTTATTATTAAGAATTGTAATGCCTTCGCCAAAGTATTGATCAGCTAATTCCACTTTTTTATACACTTCTCCAGTTTTATAATTTGTTTTTCTTAAGCTAGAGATTCCTTTTATTCCTGTTCCGTTTCCAGCTCCATTTCCAGTTCCTTCATACAGCGTATCTCTATAGAATTCTAAACCTTGAGTATAAGCAGCATTGTCGTGCGGGTAGGTATTTACAATGGTATATTTTAATAATTTTGGTTGAATATTAGAAACTAATTCAACGCTTGAAGTAGCTTCTGAATTTTGTCCTTCGAAAAACACTATAGCCTTTACGTTTAGGAATCCTAATTTTTGGTCTTTAAAATCTAATTTAAAAGGTGTATTTCCTTTGTTTGACGCTATCTTTTTATCATTAACATAAAATACAATACTGTCAATTGTTTTAGAATTGCTGTTTATAATATTTATATCAAGAGCATCATTTGGGGTGTATTGCAGTTTAAATTTAGAATTATCTATGCTAAATACACTATTTTGAATATTTTTTGTTTCGTTACAACTGTTAAGAGCTATTCCTAATAAAATGACAGATAGGAAGTTATATTTTTTCATAATCGTTTTTTTTGTTGTACTAATATACAACGTTATTTTTAATGAGTAAAGCACTTGCAAAAATATAAAAAGATTGTATATTTGCATCGGCAAGTCCTACACGACCAGCTCCTGCAGACTCCCCCAGGATGGGAACATAGCAAGGGTACGTGGTTGAGCGGTGCGATGTAGGTCGCTTGCCATTTTTTATTTCTTTTCAGTAAATGTAGTCTTCCTTAGGGAAGATTTTTTTATTTTTGACCAATCCTAATGTAAAAATAAAGTTGATGAGTAAGGTAGTTTTAATAACCGGAGGTTCTTCAGGAATAGGGAAGTCTGTTGGAGAGTTTTTGCAGCAGAAAGGTTTCACTGTTTATGGAACTAGTAGAAATCCAGAACGTATTCTAGATTCTGTTTTTCCTTTAGTAGCTTTGGATGTAAGGAATGTTAATTCTATTCGTGCGGCTGTGGCCAAAGTTATTGAAACCTCAGGAAGATTGGATGTTGTGATTAATAACGCTGGTGTGGGTATTACGGGACCATTGGAAGAAATTCCGATGGATGAAATTAAAAATAATTTTGAGACTAATTTTTTTGGTCCTATTGAAGTCATTAAAGCTGTTTTGCCGCAGATGCGTTCTCAAAAAGCAGGTTTAATCATCAATATAACGTCAATTGCAGGATATATGGGATTGCCTTATCGCGGGATTTACTCCGCTTCAAAAGGGGCACTTGAATTAATTACCGAATCCTTGCGAATGGAAGTAAAGTCTTTTGGGGTACATATTACAAATGTGGCTCCGGGTGATTTTGCTACAAATATTGCTTCGGGTAGGTTTCATGCTCCAGTGATACAAGGATCTGCTTATGAGAGTGCATACGGGAATACCTTAAAAACAATGGATGAGCATGTAGATAGCGGTAGTAATCCAACTGAAATGGCCGAAGCGGTTTATAAAATTATCCAAACTCCTGAACCAAGAATTCATTATAAAGTTGGAGTTTTTATGCAGAAATTCTCAATTGTGTTAAAGAGAATTCTTCCTGATAAAATATATGAAAAAATATTGATGAACCATTATAAACTTTAGTCTATGAGTATTATTTCCGAGTTTTTACCTCTGATTTTTAGTATATTAGTTATTGCGGGTGTCTTTTTTACGGTGTTTTATATACTTAAATCATTAAGTGATAAAATTAATAATGCTGAGCTTTATCGAGAAGAATCACTTTCTGTTTTAGAAGAAATTAGAGATGAATTAAAAGAATTGAATAAAAAGAATTCTCTTAAGTAGTTATAAATTGTAATTTTGCACGGGTTTTGCGTGAGGGATTGCAGTGGAAATCCTTTTATTTTTTTCTTTAAAAAATAAAAGATTGTAACGAAAAGCCCGACCCTTGGGTCACGCCCAAAGAATTAGAAACACACAATTAAATATAAAACAATTATGAAATTTTTTATTGACACGGCTAATTTAGCTCAGATTAAAGAGGCGCAAGCATTAGGCGTTTTGGATGGCGTAACTACAAATCCTTCCTTGATGGCCAAAGAGGGCATAACAGGAAAAAACAATATTTTAAAGCATTACGTTGATATTTGTAATCTAGTTGATGGTGATGTGAGTGCCGAAGTAAATGCTTTGGATTACGAAGGAATGGTGAAAGAAGGTGAAGAATTAGCAGATTTACACGATCAAATTGTGGTAAAATTACCCATGACGAAAGAGGGTGTAATGGCTGCTAAATATTTTTCGGATAAAGGAATTAAGACTAACGTAACTTTAGTATTCTCTGCGGGTCAAGCATTATTGGCTGCAAAAGCGGGTGCTACTTATGTTTCTCCATTCATCGGTCGTTTAGATGATGTGTCTACAGACGGTTTGGCTTTGATTGAAGAAATCAGATTAATTTATGATAACTACGGGTATGAAACCCAAATTCTTGCCGCTTCTGTACGTCATACGATGCACATTGTAAACTGTGCAAAAATTGGTGCTGATGTGATGACAGGTCCTTTATCTGCTATTTATGGTTTGTTGAAACACCCATTGACTGATATAGGATTAGCGCAATTTGTGGCTGATTTCGAGAAAGGAAACAAATAGATTTGAGATCGTAGACTAACAATTTCTGTTTGAGATTTTATAGTAATTAAAACTCCCATTATGTATTGTAATGGGAGTTTTTTTTGTTTTTATCTAAATCGATTGAAAATGTACTAGTTGAAACTATCAGATGAATTTTATATGGAGATTCTCAGTGATTTGAGTTTCAACAAAAAATCCCATTCTAATAAGATAGAATGGGATTTTTATATTATTTGAAACATTTTTTAGTGTCCTCCAGAAAGTTTTTTATCAAAATCAATACCTTGAGCTCTTAAAATTCCACTTACTTTCCAAGCATAAAAAGCTAGATAAGCAAAGCATAAAATACCAATGATATAACTTTGTTGGATTCCAATTCCTTCAGCAACTTTTCCTTGTAAAACACTGATAAAACCACCACCCATAATCATCATAATTAAGAAACTACTTCCTTGACTAGTGTTTTTTCCAAGTCCACTTACCGCTAGGGTAAAAATACAAGGCCATAATGTACTGCAAAATAATCCAACACTCGTGAATGCATATACACTTATCATTCCGCTAGTTGACATTCCTATTGCTGTGGCAATAATTCCTAAAGTTGAAAATATTAATAACATTCGGGCTGGATTTCCTTTACTAGCCATATCAGCTGCAATTAGAACCAAAATCACTAATCCGTAAACATAAAATGGAGTCAAATCATGATTTGCAATAGCATTAACTCCTAAGAACACACCAAAAGCTAAATAAGGAGCAATGAATCGTAATATTCTTTGCAAACTCATATCATTTGTAAACGCCTCTACCGCACCAGTCCAACGACCAATCATTAAACTAGCCCAATACAGTGATATATATGGAGCTACATCTTTTGTTAAGAATCCTAATTTACTTTCCATGTAAGCAGGTAAATTACTAGCAGTAGAAACTTCAACACCAACATACAAGAAAATTGCAATCATACCCATTACTAATTGAGGGTATTGCAAAGCTGATTTTTTTGCAGGAACTCCATCGTGAGCTTCTGTTTCTTCAACTAAAGCTGGTTTGTCTGGCAAAGAAGAAAATTTTAAAAGGATAGCAACAAGTAAAAATGCAACACCTAAAACCAAATAAGGAATTTTGACGCTTTCTATACTTGCGCTTGTATTGGCATTAGCACTTGATCCAAAAATGGCAAAACTAACGATAAGTGGACCAATAGTAGTTCCAAAATTATTAATTCCTCCAGCTAATGTAAGGCGCTGAGAACCTGTAGATATTGGGCCTAAGGCAATTGCAAGTGGGTTAGCAACAGTTTGCTGTAAAGAAAAGCCTAAACCTACAATGAAAAGCCCAGCAAGCATTAAAGTAAATGATCCAGTATTAGCAGCTGGATAAAATAGAAGTGTTCCTAAAGCTGAGATTAATAGTCCCAATGAAAGACCATTTTTATAGCCAATTTTATTCACTAAATCTTCTTTAAGTACAACTGAAACCCCCATATATATTAAAGATCCAACAGTGTATGCAATGTAAAATGCAAAAGCTACTAATTGACTTTCGCCTTGAGAAAGATTAAATGCGGTTTTAAAAACTGGGATTAAAATGTCATTACTTGCAGCGACAAATCCCCAAAAGAAGAAGACGGTTACTAGAGGAATAAATTGCCCCCAATTGGTTTTTGAATTTTCAGAATTCATGATTTAGTTTAATTAATAGGTTAGTAAAATAATTCTTGCTGCAATAGGGTAAATGTATTTCTTAACCAACATAAAAAAAAATTATTTCTAATAAATTTCGTTAGTTTTAAACCAACAACCAGTTTTATTCAACAAAAGACTTTTTTGTAATATGGAAAGTTAAGGGAATTAATCTAAAATTTTACTTTTCACTTCTTTACTATAATTTCTGCCTATAGGTATGGTATAGGAAGCTATTTGTATTCTATTCCCTTCAATTGTTTTTACTTTATCCAAAGCGATGGAGTAAGATTTATGAATACGAATGAAGCGATCTTCTGGAAGTTCCTCAGTTAAAGAAGAAAGTGATTTATGTGTAATATAGGTTTTTTCGGCGGTAACTACTTTGATGTATTCTTTCATTCCTTCAATGAATAGAATTTCATCAATATTAATTTTTACCATTTTTTTATCTACTTTGATAAAAATATACGGATCTATACGATGATTCTCTTGTTTTGTAGCTATTCGGTTTTGAAATTCACCAGTTATTTTTGTTGTACATTTTATAAATCGAGGCAGCGGGATAGGTTTAACTAAATAATCTAAAACATCCAAATCATAACTTTCGGCGGCAAATTCTCGGAAGGCGGTAGTAATAATAATCTTGGTATTCGAATTATTTTTATACAATTGGATCAACTCAAAACCAGACATGAGAGGCATATTTATATCTAAAAATAGTGCATCTGTTGTGTTGTTATTCAAAAAATCTAAGGCTTCAATAGAATTATTAAAAGTTGCTATAACTTCAAATTCTGGAAAGTTTTGGAAATAGTTGATTAATACTTTAATAGCCAATGGTTCATCATCAATCAATACACACTTAATCTTCATTGTTTATAGGTATTTGTAAACGAATTATATAGAAATTAAATTTGATTTGATGGTTTAACTGATAATTGTCTTTAAATAGTAATTTTAATCGTTCTTTAGTATTAGTTAGACCAATCCCATTTTTAGAGTTTTCATTTTGTGAAAGTACAAAATTATTTATTATTTCAAAATCGAGTGTTTTATTGTTGATGATTTTGCAGTTAATCTTTATGGTTAAGTCCTTGTTATTTATTCCGCCGTGTTTGAACGCATTTTCTATCAATGAGATTAATAATAAAGGAGGAACATGTATATTGTCAAAATTAGATTCTAGATTAATAAAAACAGTAGCATTTTCAAATCGTAATTTTTCAATTTCAATGTAATTCTGTATGTAGTCAAATTCTTTTAGTAATGGAGCAAACTTGGCTCCTTCAATATCATAAAGAACATATTCCATCAAATGGGAAAGTTTTATAATTACATCAGGCACTTTTTTTGAGTCTTCTAAGGAAAGCGCATAAAGATTATTTAAGGTATTAAAGAAAAAATGAGGTTGGATTTGTGTTTTTAAGTATTCAAGCTTTATTTTATATTGATTCTCTCTAAGAGTTCTATTGTTTTCTCTTTCTTTTAGCCAAGTTAATGTCAGGTAGATTGAGGACGCCATTGCTAGAACATATAATTCACCAATACAAACAGCAAGAATATGATTGATTTCAAAAGGCTGATAGTCTCTATTGGCTTCAGGCCAAATGTTTTTTGAAATAATGTAATAGGTTAATCCCGTTTTTAAAA
Source organism: Flavobacterium sp. FPG59 (assembly GCF_002150205.1). Taxonomy (NCBI): domain Bacteria; kingdom Pseudomonadati; phylum Bacteroidota; class Flavobacteriia; order Flavobacteriales; family Flavobacteriaceae; genus Flavobacterium; species Flavobacterium sp. FPG59. Next base: position 7,772 of record NZ_MTCA01000141.1, read on the forward strand.
TATAAATGCATCCTAAACTAGTTAATAGAGCAAATGTATAATGAAGGTATTTTGATCTTAAAACAAATCTTGGTACTAAAACAAATAAATTAAAATAGACTAAAGGTATGTGTAATGCAAATTCGATTAGATTTGACTTAAATGAATATTCATAATCATTGAAGTAGGCACCCCATCTTAAAAAATTCAATAAAAAATACAATCCCCAAAACCAAAAATGATTTTGAATTTTGATTTCAAATTGCATATCTTTTATTTTATCCATGGTTTTGGAGCCTATTAGGAAATAAGTATACAAG
>NZ_MTCA01000373.1:0-1396 GCF_002150205.1 Flavobacterium sp. FPG59
CATACATTAGAGTATAATACAAAAAAAAAACATCCTTTTCAGGATGTTTTTTTTTTAGCAATTGGTTAAAAGTGGTGAACTACTCTAGAAAGAGTATTTGATAACATAAAATAAAAATTACAAACACTAAAAACACACCGGAAACGGCAATAATAATGTTTGAAAACCTTTGAGAGTACATCTCAAAGTAGCCTTTAATACCAAATACCACGAAGGTACTAAAGACGAAAAAAATTAAAATTTCCAAAAACAAATTTAATCCTAAGAACGTATGTTGCGTTTTAACCTCTATACTGCATTTTAGAACAGCATTCTCAAAAAATCTAACTAGAACAAACGAGATAAGTAACGCAAGAACTATCCATTTGCTTTGGTTCACCAATTGTCTTTTAACCATTTATTGTGCTTATTTCTTCGGTACAAATGTGTGGATTAAAATCCACCTCCACAATACCCACTTTTAGTGATATTTTGATTTTTTTTGTAAAAAATTGAAAGAATCTTTTTTCAATACGTTAAAAAAATAAATCTTAGGTCAAATTATAGAAACACATTACTAGTTCATTTAGATTGTATTATATTTGTACAAACAAAAAAAATGTCACAAAAAATCACTCCATACAAGGATTCTTCTCTAGGTAAAAAAGAACAAGTTGCGCAAATGTTTGACACCATTTCTGGAAATTATGATAGTCTCAACCGTGTTATCTCTTTTGGAATAGACATCAAATGGCGCAAAAAAGTTTTGCAAATTGTTGCTAAATCTAAGCCTAATACAATTTTAGACATTGCAACAGGAACTGGAGACCTTGCTATACTAATGGCTCAAACCAAGGCAGAAAAAATCATTGGCCTAGACATATCTGCAGGAATGCTTGAGGTGGGCGAACGTAAAATTGCTGATAAGAATTTGACTAAAACGATAGATATGGTTTTAGGAGATTCAGAAAACATGCCCTTTGAGGACAACTATTTTGATGCTATAACTGTTGCTTTTGGAGTAAGAAACTTTGAAAATCTTGAGAAAGGTCTCGGTGAAATTTTGAGAGTACTAAAACCAAATGGCGTTTTTGTTATTCTAGAAACTTCGGTTCCCGTGAAAACTCCTTATAAACAAGGCTATAACTTTTACAGTAAAAACATACTACCACTAATAGGAAAATTATTCTCAAAAGACAACGTAGCATACGGCTATTTATCTGAATCGGCAGCAGCTTTCCCATATGGCGAAGCCTTAAACAATATTTTAAGAAAAACTGGGTTTATAGATGTTGTAGCTTTACCACAAACTTTTGGGGTTGCTACCATTTATTCAGCATCTAAAAAATAATATGAAAAAAATAATTATTGCCCTATTTTTAACTGGAATTATTACTGGAAATGCACAAAATTCAAA
>NZ_MTCA01000208.1:0-5362 GCF_002150205.1 Flavobacterium sp. FPG59
ATTATCAATAGTATTAATTTTTAATTTTTTTAGATATAATTCTTTATCTGTTTTTTTTCCTTTAATGGTTTGCTCCGAAAAAATTCCAATTTCTACATAGTCTTGTAAAGGAAACGATTCTGTAGGATACTTGTCACCTTTCCTAGTGAACTTTAATGTTTTTCCTTTAGGATCTTTGAAGATTCTTTTTCCTTCCTTGTCAGCTTTATACTTTGAAACTTCAAACTGAATCGTAACTTGAAATTTGCCATTAGGCATTTTTTTAGAAGTCACATTACTAATCCTGTTATCGTATAAAGTTATTGTCTCAAACATATCATTAATAACATATTGTAACGAATCTGGAGTTGCTTTTTTAAATTCGTTTACCAATTCTATTGAGTTGGTATAGGGAGCATCTTGAAAAGCTACCTTACTTATATAACTCTTTAAGGTATTGTTCATTTTCTGTTCTCCAATATAATCACTTAAGGCATACAATACTAATGATCCTTTTTCATAATGAATGTATTGTTGGTTTTCGTTAAACATTAAAGGCCGTTCTTTTTTGCTTTCAAAAGTTCGTCCTTTCAAATATTTATCTAGTGCATCTTTTAGAAATCGTCGCATTTTAGATTTTCCATACGTATGCTCTAAAACTTTTAATGAACTGTATTCTGACAAACTCTCAGAAAGTAACGTTACCCCTTGAACATTGCCACCTATAACTTGGTGAGCCCACCACTGATGCGCTACCTCGTGTGATGTAACTGCAAAAGGATAATCAACAGCGTCTTGATTGTCGTCATTTACATCAGCTATAAAACCAATGGCTTCAGAGTAAGGGATTGTATTTGCAAATGATTGTGCAAATTGACCTTGCGTTTTAGGATATTCAATAATTCGAACTTGTTTGTGCTGGTACGGACTGAAATTTTTAGTATAATACTCTAGGGATTTTTTTACACCTGCAATCATTCGACTTAGGTTGTATTCGTGTCCTTTGTGGTAATATATTTCAATGTTTACATTTTTCCATTTGTCTCGTTTAACCTCATATCGAGCAGAGTTAAAAGCATAGAAATTAAGCATTTTTTTATCCATTTTATAATGGAAATAATTTCGTCCGTTTTTCTGCCATTTCTTTTTTAAATAACCAGGCGCTATAGCTGTTTGATCTCCAGAGGTACTTACTGTAGTTTCAAATGTTAGCCAATCCGAATCAGAACTGATATAATTGTTTTTCCTAGCAATACTATCTGTTGGTTTAGCCATTCGATCTTTTGGTTTCAGTCCGTATTTTTTTCGAACATCATCATCTATCAATTCACTTTTAGCTGAATATCCTATAGAAGGAAAAATATCCTTATTAATAAACGTTCCATTATATAAAACGGGAGAGTTATTTTTAAAGAAAGTATTTGGCTTGTTCTTAACAACAAAACTCATTTGGATAGAGTCACCAGGTTGCAACGCTTGCTCTAATTTATATATGTTAAAATTATAAAGTGTATCCTTAGAAACCAGCTTGTTTTTGACATTGAAACTAACTTGGGTTCCTTCTGTATAATCCACAAAAATAGAGTCAATTACTTGAGTTGATTTGTTTTTTAAAATGTATTTCCCATTAGCAACAAAATTGCGTTCCTCTGGAAACAAATCCATATCAATTTTAATATCTGTAATTCTTGGTTGAACTTTGTTCTCGAACTTTTTGTATTTCTTCTCCCAATTTACAATTTCTACCTCCTGTTCGTTTCCGCTTTTATTTTCGTTTAAAATATTATCTTGATAGTACAACGCTCCACCAATTCCTAAAAAAACGAATGTTGACGCTACCAGTAGCAATGCAATTTGCTTTGTAAATCTGATTTTAAAATCTGACCAACGACCCTTAAAAGATTGTACCGTACCTCTAGTCCAAAAAAGTAATGCTAAACCAAAGAAAATAATTCCAAGTGCTAACCAATATATTTTATAGAGAAAATAAGATGACAATCTGTGACCATAACCATTCATATCAGAAAAACTATAACCCGTATCACTATTAAACTGATAAATTAGTTGCTCAACCCCTATTGCTGGCAGAAAACTTAATCCTATGTAAAAAAGTAAAAGGATAAAGAATCCTAACAAATAGTTTTTAACTAATGTTTGAATAAGAACTGCCATTAATGCCCAAATTATATATTCTATCCATTTTAAGGCATACAATTCAAAAAGATAATGACCTATTTCAAAATTAAAATAACCTTTATACACCTGAAACAAAATCCCCGAAAACATAATTACTAAAAGTAACACCATTTGCATTTTGACAATGGCAATAAACTTTGACAAAAGTAAAACCCAGTTAGGAGTAGGAGTTACATCTATTAAATGAAACATTCTAGTGGTAGTAGCACGATGAATTAAAATCCCAGAAAAAAGAAAGGTTAAAATATTGATAAACAACCCAAAAGTACTTCCAGGAATTTCGAGCATTTGCCAAGTAACCGGATAGGTTTCTGTTCCAAAAAATGCACCCGAAGACAAAGCTGTAATTAAAATAAAAAGCATTCCCACAAGCACAATGCTGATAAATATCCAGTTTTTCACAATAAATTTAAAATCTACTTGAGATAAACTCCAAGCTGTTTTCAAATTTTGTTTGGTTGAATAATCATACCCTACTTTAGGCAAGTTGACTTTAGTGATTCCACCAAAATTGTTCTTTGTAATACGCTCGTTATCTTTACTTTTTCTTAGTGTTAATGCTGTTTGAGTAAATGAAAAATAGCGGTACATAAGACCTAGAATTACCATAGAAACAGTCAACCAAATTGCCCTATTGTAAATAATAGCTCCCTTAAAAGGCAGTAAATTTTCGTTTTTCTCGTAAACAGTCCAATACTTTGTATAATAACTTAAAGCTTCACTACCAAAAGGATCAAAAAGCGCAACCAAAAATCGATTCTCATTTTCTTTTGTAAAACTACTTACAATACCTTGCACAAATAAAAGAAGTAAAACAGTAATGAAACCAACCGAAATATTACGGGTAATTGTTACTACTGAAAAAACAATTACACCAAAAAACGCTAAATTAGGGATTATAAATATCAAATAACTTTGCAAATAGGCCATAAAACTATGCGGACCCAATAACTGTGGGTTTACTCCTGGTAAAAATGAAGCTAAAAAAGCACCTAAACCAATGCAAAGCGTGATTAAAATAACAACTAATAAGGAACTGAAAAACTTACTCATTAAGTAATCCCATTTGCTAAATGGATACGAAAACAAGATAGAATGCATGTTATATTTAAAATCACGATAAACGGACGCACCTATAATGGAGGGCAATAAAAAATAAATAAAAACTGATAATGCGTTTAACATATTGTTTAATGCTATAGGCGAATTTGCCATAGCGTTAGAGGCCGTAGTAGTTTTAAAACTATCAAAAATTCCAAGACTACTAGCCATCATTAACATAGAAAATGCCATGAAAATTCCGGCGTATATATAAAAAGTTGGATTTTTTAGCCACCTTTTTAATTCAAAAGTAAATAAGGTTCCAAACATTTTATAAGTCTTTTTTTAGTGCAACAAAATATACATCTTCTAACTGAGGTTCTGCCTGAACAAAACTTTCATTTGGCTTTTCTTGACTGTACACTCTAATGTTTAGCGTGTTGTCTTGGTTGTAATTAGAAGAAATTACATTAAAGTCTTTTTCGTTTTGTTCCAATGCTTCTCTTTCAATAATTTTAGTCCAAATTTGACCTGAAAGCTCAGCTGTTGCAGCTTTTGGAGTACTTTGATTTAATATTTTTCCACCATTTAGAATGGCCATTTCATTACATAATTCTTTTACATCATCAACAATGTGCGTTGAAAAAATAACGGTATGATTTGTACCTATTTCTCTTAATACGTTTAAAAAACGGTGTCTTTCCGCAGGATCTAAACCAGCAGTAGGTTCATCAACAATGATTAACTTTGGATTATTTAACAACAATTGCGCAATACCAAAACGCTGTTTCATACCGCCTGAATAGCCATTTACATTCTTCATTCTAACGTCATACAAATTAGTAACTTCTAATACTTGTTTGACAATTACTGTTCGCTCTTTTTGAGATGAAATCCCTTTTAATCGGGCAAAATAATCTAGTAAATCTTCTGCAGACATATTAGGATAAACCCCAAATTCTTGAGGTAAGTATCCCAAAATTTTACGCAATTCCATTTGATTTTCAAGAACATTAATTCCATCAAATTCTATGGAACCTGAATCCGGTTTTTGTAAAGTAGCTATGGTACGCATTAAACTAGATTTACCCGCACCATTAGGACCCAAAAGTCCGAACATTCCTGTTCCAATTTCTAAATTCAAATTATCCAATGCTTTTACACCATTGCTATATGTCTTGCTCAAGTTACTAATCTTTAACTTCATGATTTATTGGTTTAGTTAAGTCAGATTAGTATCGTATTTACTAAAATGTTACCAATTATTTCTTATTTTTAGTACTAATTTATCCTAATCGACATTGCAAACCGTTGTTCCTTAAGATAATACCAAAGTAAAAAAAATAAATTCCTTTTAACTTAAACCTACTTTTAGAACCATAAAACATTTGATCTATTATTATTCAAAAATGCTTTGAAACGTTGAGTCTTTGCGACAAACAAAAATCCTTTGTACCTTTGCTACATGATAGAAGATAAAAACCCACAACGCACCAGCATTGCTCAACTAGGAGAATTTGGCCTAATAGATCACTTGACAAAAAACTTCGAAATTACACAAGCTTCTACTCTAAAAGGAATTGGTGATGACGCAGCTGTTTTAGACTTCAAGGACAAAAAAGTGGTAGTGTCTACTGACTTGTTAATTGAAGGAGTGCATTTTGATTTGGCATACATGCCTTTGAAACATCTAGGATATAAAGCGGTAGTTGTTAATATTTCGGATATTTGTGCCATGAATGCTAAGGCAACTCAAATAACCGTTTCGGTTGCGGTTTCTAACAGATTTCCACTAGAAGCTCTTGAAGAATTATTTGACGGTATTACACATGCCGCTGCAGAATATAAAGTAGATGTAATTGGTGGAGATACTACCTCATCTCAAAAAGGATTGATCATAAGTATTACAGCTATTGGCGAAGCCAATGAAGACGAAATCGTATATAGAAATGGAGCTAAAGAAACTGATTTACTAGTTGTTACTGGAGATATTGGTGCTGCCTACATGGGATTACAAGTCCTAGAGAGAGAGAAACAAGTGTTTCAAGTGAATCCAAATAATCAACCTGACTTAGACGCTTACACTTATCTTATCGAACGTCAATTAAAGCCAGAAGCTCGAAAAGATGTTCGTACATTACTACAT
>NZ_MTCA01000386.1:0-1197 GCF_002150205.1 Flavobacterium sp. FPG59
CATAAAGTGGATTATGCAGGTATTTTATAAAATATATCCTTTGACATATAAAGCTTTAATATGAGGTGTGAATTACCTTTTTTTTAATCTAATTTTTATAAAATACTAACAAAAAACAACCCAACATGAAAAAACAATTTGCAACAATTGCTCTATTAGTTTCAATGAGTACTGTTTTAGCTCAAGAGACAACTACCGTTCCTGCTACTACGTTTGCTGGATCAGCCGACGCTTATTTTAAGTATGATTTCTCTGGTGTTGATAATAGTCTTACTAGTTTTATAAATTCTCATAACTCCTTTGAACTTGGAATGGCTTCTATCGAAGCGAGTCATAAGATGGGAAAATCTTCTGTTTTTGTAGATTTAGGTTTTGGTAATAGAGCAGCACAATTTTCGTATAATGATGAAGCTGCTTCATTTATGATCAAACAGTTAAATTTTACTTATGAGTTTTCAGATAAGTTTAAAGTAACAGCGGGTAGTTTTGGTACTCACATAGGATATGAGCTGTTAGATGCTGTAGATAATAAAAATTACAGTATGTCGTATGCTTTTACCTTTGGTCCTTTTTTTAATACTGGAATAAAAGCGCAATATACAACAGGAAAATTAAGTTTCATGGCAGGAATCGCAAATCCAACAGATTTTAAGACTGCTTTGGAGGCAGGTTCTTCTCAAAAAACTTTCATTGGTCAACTCTCGTATTTAGGAGATACAGGAAGTTTGTATTTGAATGCTACATCAGGAAGTAGCAATCCGTCTACTGATGAAAACAAAACGCAGTTTGATATTGTAGGTACTAAAAAATTAAGTGACACTTTTTCTTTAGGTTTTAATGGTACTTATGCGCTTACAAATCATGATATCGATTCTAATCTAGATGGAAAATGGTTTTCTCTTTTGGGTTATGCCTCAATTGTTCTCAAAGAAAATTTGACTTTAGCTTACAGAGTTGAATATCTTGGTGCCAAAGATGCAACGCCTGGTCTAGGTTCTCTTGCTGGTACTAGTGTTTTAGGAAATACATTGTCGTTAAATTTTAAATCGGGTAATTTAACGGTAATTCCAGAAATTCGTTTTGATAAAGCTTCCGAAGATATTTTTACAAATAGTGATGCAGCGCCAAAAGGTATTACAGCATTTGCATTACTTGCTACTACGTATTCCTTTTAATTTTTTTTTTTTTTTTTTTTTT
>NZ_MTCA01000286.1:0-3319 GCF_002150205.1 Flavobacterium sp. FPG59
CTCCATTATTTCTAATGGAGTTTATCATGTGGGCGATGAGGGGTTCGAACCCCCGACCCCCTCGGTGTAAACGAGGTGCTCTGAACCAGCTGAGCTAATCGCCCTATTTTATTAGGTTGCTATCATTACCTGATTGCGAGTGCAAATATAGTGTTAGAATTTGATTCTGCAAGGCCTTTTTGAAAAAAAAATCAAAAAAAATTTGAATTAAATTGTAATAATCTAGCAGACAGAATTCTACAAATATAACGAAACACATGATATGTTTTGTATTGACATCTGTTAGTCCTACATTTGCAGTATAAACAAATATCAATGGCTAGGTTCAAAGAAAACGATTTACCAAAATCAAAAATTACGGCATCGTCTCTGCAAAAAGCAACTGTAATTTTTCGTTTTGCTGGAAAGCATCAATGGAAATTTTATGTAGGTTTACTTTTTTTAGTTTTTACGGGGGGTACGGCCCTGGCATTTCCTAAGCTGATGGGAATGCTAATTGATTGTGTTAAGAATAAAGACAACGACCAAGCAAATATAATTGCCGGCGGATTGCTTGTAATCTTATTTCTTCAATCTATTTTCTCCTTTTTTAGATTGTCTTTATTTGTGAATTTTACTGAAAATACACTAGCAAATCTCAGGTTAGCGCTTTATTCAAATTTAGTAAAATTACCTATGTCTTTCTTCTCACAAAAACGTGTAGGAGAACTTAATAGTCGCATTAGCTCAGATATCACGCAAATACAAGACACACTTACATCAACTATTGCAGAATTTTTACGCCAGTTTATATTAATTGTTGGAGGAGTTCTTCTATTGGCCAATGAGAGTATAAAACTTACACTTTTAATGTTGTCTGTTGTACCTCTGGTTGCAATTGCAGCTGTTGTATTTGGTAGATTTATAAGAAAATATTCTAAAAACGTTCAGGATAAAGTAGCAGAAAGTCAAGTTATTGTAGAGGAAACAATGCAGGGAATTAGTATTGTAAAAGCTTTTGCGAATGAATGGTATGAAATTGCTCGATACAATTTAAAAATCAAAGAAGTTGTTTCTATTGCTATAAAGGGCGGTAAATACCGTGGCTACTTTGCTTCCTTTATTATTTTCTGTCTTTTTGGGGCTATTGTGGCTGTAGTTTGGTACGGAGTTCAATTGAGCATTAGTGGCGAAATGAGTGTAGGTCAATTGATTTCATTTGTATTGTACTCTACCTTTGTAGGTGCTTCTTTTGGTGGCATAGCAGAGCTTTATGCACAAATTCAAAAAGCAATAGGAGCTACAGAACGTGTTTTTGAACTGCTTGATGAAACTCCAGAAAAAATAAACTCTAACAAAGAGAAAGTTGAAATACAAAAAATAAAGGGTACAGTAGAATTTAAAAATGTTGCTTTTAGTTATCCGTCAAGAAAGGAAATAAAGGTTTTAAAAAATGTGAATTTTTCAGCTAATTTTGGTCAAAAAATAGCAATAGTAGGACCTAGTGGAACGGGGAAATCTACAATAGCCTCACTCCTGCTTCGTTTTTATAATATTGATAATGGTGAAATTTTAATTGATGGAAAAAACATTTACGACTACGATCTTGAAAACCTTCGCGGTAATATGAGTATTGTTCCTCAAGATGTTATTCTTTTTGGAGGAACTATTAAAGAGAATATTGCTTACGGAAAACCTAATGCAACGGACCAAGAAATTTTAGTGGCAGCAAAACAAGCTAATGCATATCAATTTATAGAAAGTTTTCCAGAAAAATTTGAGACAATAGTAGGTGAAAGAGGAATAAAACTTTCAGGCGGACAACGTCAACGCATTGCAATTGCTAGAGCTTTATTGAAAAATCCTAGTATTTTAATCCTAGATGAAGCAACTTCAGCTCTTGATAGTGAAAGTGAAAAATTAGTTCAAGAAGCTCTTGAAATTTTAATGGAAGGTAGAACCAGTATTATTATTGCACATAGACTTTCAACAATTCGCTCTGCAGACCAAATATTAGTTTTAGATAATGGTATAATTGCTGAACAAGGAACACATCAAGATTTAATTGTACTTGAAAATGGAATTTATAAAAACTTAAGCAACCTGCAGTTTAGTAATTCTTAAATTATTTTTAGAACCAAAAAAAAACTCCAATTTAATATTAAATTGGAGTTTTTTTGGTTTTATTATTTTCCTTTTCTTCTATTTCTTTCCGCTTTAATCATCATTAACTCTCGGCTTGTTTGACCAGCTACTGATGTGTTTTCTTCGGCACGACGAATTAAATAAGGCATTACATCTCTTACTGGACCAAAAGGTAAATATTTAGAAACATTATAGCCTGAATTCGCTAGATTATAACTAATATTATCACTCATGCCGTATAATTGCCCAAACCATATTCTATTATCATTAGATTTAATTCCTTTTTCATGCATTAAATTCATGAGTGTATATGTGCTAGACTCATTGTGAGTACCTGCAAATATTGACATCATGTCTAGATTTTCTGTCATATAACTAATGGCCGCATCATAATTAATATCTGTAGCTTCTTTTGAGGCACAAATAGGTGTAGGATATCCTTTTTCTTGTGCACGTACATTTTCTTTCTCCATATACGCACCACGAACTATTTTCATACCTATATGAAATCCTTCATTTTTAGCTTGCTCATGTAATTTTTTCAGGTAATCCAATCGGTCCCAACGGTACATTTGCAAAGTGTTAAAAACAATCGCTTTCTCTTTATTGTATTTGCGCATCATTTGAGTCACAAGATCATCGGCAGCATCTTGCATCCAACTTTCTTCACCATCTATCAATAGTGATACATTTTTTTCATGAGCTTCTTTACAAACCAAATCAAATCGAGCTACCACTCTATTCCATTCAATTTGTTCTTCTTCATTTAATTTTTCATTGTTACCTAGCTTTTCATACAATTCAAATCGTCCAAAACCTGTTGGTTTAAAAACGGCAAAAGGAATTGCATCTCTTTTCTTAGCAAAGTCGATTGTTTTTAATGTCATTTTCAAAGCAGCATCAAACTGATCTTCTTCTTCTTTTCCTTCTACTGAGTAATCCAATACAGAAGTCACGCCTTTAGTAAACATTTTATCAACAACACTAAGACAGTCCATTTCGTTAACACCTCCACAAAAATGATCAAAAACCGTTGCTCTTATTAATCCTTCTACTGGTAAATTTGCTTTGATTGCAAAATTGGTAACTGCAGTTCCTATTCTAACAAGAGGCTGATTAGCTATCATTTTAAATAAAAAATATGCACGATCAAGTTCTGTATCGCTTTTTAATGCAAAGGCAACTTGTGTATTAT
>NZ_MTCA01000076.1:0-13200 GCF_002150205.1 Flavobacterium sp. FPG59
TTAGTAAACTAGTGGGAACTGAAAAGATAGACTTTTCAAACAAATTTTTTATGTTTAAGGTTCTTGATGACAGAACTTATACTTATTGATTTAGTTTTGACATATCGTTGGCTCTCATTTTAAAATATATCTTTATGAATACTACAGTAATAAACAATCTGTAGGCTCTATATACCCAAATATTAACAGGGAAAGAGAATATTTCGTAGGTGTCTCTGATCTCAATTAAGGAATAAATTAAGTTTATGGTAAATAAAATTCCAAAGAATAAATAAAAGTTTTTGGGTAGTTTCATTTTTTAGTGATTGTTAGGTAGTGTTCCCATTAGTCCAGCCATAAATTTGGCCCAATCAGAAATTAGCCCAACTGATGCAGCAATAAGCACGAAAAGTGCAGTGAAAGTCGGTTCTTTTATAGTTTTTACTTTAGCACTATTTAGTTGATTTAAAAATGGTTGTAAATTCATTTTTTTATTTTTTTAAAATCCTTTTTTTTAAAAAGTTTCTCGAGAACTTTTATGCTCATTTTTTAATGGAGATCGTAGCTTTATAAACTCCATGCTCTGTATTTTTTTTAAGGGTTACCTACCAGCTGAATTATTCCCTTTTTTTGGTAAAGCTTATATTTTTTGACTATCGTTTTATTTTTTAATGTTTTTCATTTCTGAGGTCAAAACTAGGATTGTTGTTGATGATGTGCAAATTCTTGTTATCGGAATTCACGGAATTCCGATAAGTTATATTTTTAAAATAATGAAAATCAAGACAATACAAATAACCTAGAAATGTAGTTTTTTACAGCATTTTAATTTAGATAATCTACTTTTGTACTAAACCAAACTACAATGACTAACCAACAATTTTTAAAAATAGTGCTTTTGGTACTGTTTCCTTTATTTTTGTGTGCACAGACAAGTAAGCCGATTCAAAAGTCGGATTCTTATGAAGATTTAAAACAGGCCTTCATTAAGAATCAAGGAAATGATAAAAAACAGCTTTACTATGCAAATGCCTACATACAACGGGCTCGTAAGAATAATAGTTGTATTAATCTTTCAAGAGGCTATTTTTTATTGTCGTTTTTGTTTAAGGGATCAAAAGCTATTCAATATTTAGATTATTCAATTTCATACGCAAAAAACACAAACGATACAAAATTCCCTGCAGTGTCCTATTCCAAAAAGGGATATGAACTAAAAAAACAATTGCGGTTTAAGGAGGCACTTGATAATTTTTTTATTGCTGAAAGGATAGCAAAAAAAAATAATTTAGATTTTTATTATAACGTAAAGCATTCTATCGGGATACTACGCTCTGAAGAGTTGGGTCAGGTTGAAGAAGCACTTGTCCTTTACAGAGAATGTTTCAATTATATGAAGGATAAGGAAGTAAGATCTCCCAGTTATGCAGTAGAATTTCACAGTGTTTTGTTTGCTTTAGCTGATGCCCATAAGTCATTGAACACTTTAGATTCTACAAGCTATTACAATAGATTAGGTTATCAAGAATCACGAGCCACCAATGACTTACATTATACGCCATTGTTTATTTTAAATGAAGGAGCCAATCAAGTACTGAAGAAAAATTACAAAAGTGCTTTAGATAGTATTTACAAAGCATTGCCTCAAATTATAGAACAAAAGAATTATGGAAACGTTTTGGCATCATATTACTATCTAGGTTTAGCTCACGCGGGTAGTGGAAATCGAGGAAAAGCAATTCAAAATTTCGTCAAGGTTGACTCCATGTATGGTAAAACGAAAAGAATAACCCCAGAATTTATTAGCGGTTATCCTTTTTTAATTTCCCACTATAAGGAAAGAAATGATAAAGAAAATCAATTGAAATATGTTAGCAAGTTAATGTCTATCGATAGCACGTTACAAAAAAACTATAAGCAATTAAATAAAGTTTTAGTAAAAGAATACGATACCCCGCACTTAATTGCAGAAAAAGAAGCCTTAATACAATCTTTGGAAAAAAAGCAGTCTGCTTCTTATATATGGATTCTAGTTTTAGTTGTGGGCGTTGCTGGCTTGATTGGATATCAATTTTACTTAAAAAAACAACACCAAAATCGATTTGAAGCAATTCTGAATCCAGCCATATCTATTGAAGAAAATCGTACTGTTCTAGAAACGCAGCTTACCACGCCTGATGCTAAAGAAAGTCAAGTACAACAGAGTTTATCAAATGAAATTGTACTTGAATTACTGGAAAAATTAACAGTATTTGAAAACGATAAAGGCTTTATTGAAAACACAATTTCTATTCAGAAACTGGCTTTGGAGTTGAATACCAACACTAAATATTTGTCTAAAGTTATTAATGAACAAAAAGGAAAAACGTTTGTACAATACATCAATGAGCTTCGTGTAAATGAAGCAGTTTTGCAATTACAAGTACAACCTATTTTGCAAAATTATACCATAGCTTCCTTAGCAAGTGAGTTTGGTTTTAATTCGGCGGAAGCCTTTTCTGCTGCTTTTTATAAAAAGTATAAAATCAAGCCTAGCTTTTTTATCAAAGAATTGAGTAAAACTAGAGCAAGTTAACAGTTTTAAAATAAGCCAATTGAATTTTAGGTATCGGAATTTTAATGATTTCAATATGAAAAAATCGATACCGTGTAAAACCCTTTAAAATGTAGTTTTTTACAGCGTTTTAATTTATATAATTTACTTTTGTGCTAAACCAAACTACAATGACTAACCAACAATTTTTAAAAATAGTGTTTTTGGTACTGTTTCCTTTTTTTTTATGGTCGCAGACAAGTAAAACTTCTAACAAATGTGCAGTATATGAGGATTTAAAAAATGCATTCATTAAGAATCAAGGTAATGATGAAAAACAGTTGTATTATGCGAATGAATATTTAAAAAGAGCACGCGCTAGCAATAGCCGCATAAATATATCCAGGGGTTATTATATGTTAGCGCACATGTATGAGGGAGCTAAAGCAATGCAGTTGTTGGATAATTCAATTGCTTATGCAAAAAACACAAATGATACAAAGTTCCCAGCGTTGTCCTATTCTAAAAAAGGATATGAACTAAAAAAACAGTTTCGATTTGCTGAAGCACTTGATAATTTTTTTATCGCTGAAAGGATAGCAAAAAAAAACAATTTAGATTTTTACTTTAATATAAAACATTCGATAGGTATGCTTCGCTCTGAAGAATTAGGTCAAGTGGAAGAAGCTCTTGTGCTTTACAGAGAATGTTTTAATTATTATAAAGGGAAAGATGTTAGGTCTCCTAATTATGCAATTGAATACCATAATGTTTTGTTCGCTTTAGCTGATGCTCACAAATCATTAAACAATTTAGATTCTACGAGTTTTTATAATAAATTGGGTTACAAAGAGTCGAAAGTTACCAATGACCAATATTATATTTCATATTTTATTTTAAATGAAGGTGCAAATCAAGTATTAAAGAAAAACTATAAAGCAGCTTTAGATAGCATAAATAAGGTATTACCTAAAATAGTTTCAGATAAAAACTATGGCAACATACTGGCATCTTATTTTTATTTAGGAAAGTGTTATGCGGGTATGGATAATGAAGAAAAAGCGATTAAAAATTTTATAAAAGTGGATTCTATGTACCGCGTTAGAAAAAAAATTACACCGGAATTTGTAGGAGGTTATTCTTATTTGATTGAGTATTACAAGCAGACTGGAGATAAACAGAATCAACTAAGATACTTAACAACCTACATGGAAATAGATAGTGTGTTGCAAAAAAATTATAAACACTTGAGTAAAGTTTTGCGCGATGAGTACGATACCCCGCACTTAATTGCAGAAAAAGAATCCTTAATACAATCTTTGGAAAAAAAGCAGTCTGCTTCATATATATGGATTGTACTTTTAGTTGCGGGTGTTGTAGGATTGATTGGCTACCAATTTTACTTAAAAAAACAACATCAAAATCGATTTGAAGCAATTCTGAATCCAGCCATATCTATTGAAGAAAATCGTACTGTTCTAGAAACGCAACTTACCAAGCCTGATGCTAAAGAAAGTCAAGTACAACAGAGTTTATCAGATGAAATTGTACTTGAATTACTGGAAAAATTAACAGTATTTGAAAACGATAAAGGCTTTATAGAAAACACAATTTCTATTCAAAAACTGGCTTTACAACTCAACACCAACACTAAATATTTGTCTAAGGTAATTAATGAACAAAAAGGTAAAACGTTTGTTCAATACATCAATGAGCTTCGGGTAAATGAAGCAGTTTTGCAATTGCAAGCACAACCTGTTTTGCAAAATTATACCATAGCTTCCTTAGCAAGTGAGTTTGGTTTTAATTCTGCTGAAGCCTTTTCGGCTGCTTTTTATAAAAAGTATAAAATAAAGCCTAGCTTTTTTATCAAAGAGTTAAGTAAAACGAGAGCTAGTTAACGGTCTTAAAAAAAGCAGATAGAATTTTAGATAGCGGAATTCACGGAATTCCAGTAACAACTTTACATTTCTATTTACAGGAATCGTTCAACTTTAATACATTTGAACCATTAAAATTACCTTAACTATGAAATCATTGCCGCTTTATTATTTTACTTGTTTTCTTTTTATTGCAAATTTTGGAAGCTGTTTTTCTCAAGAGAAAACGACAAGCAGTAATTTACTCACCACAAAGCAAGATGGTTCATTAAATAATTGGTTTCAGAAAGATTACTTGCAAGACGGAATACCTGGAATTTCTCTAAATAAATGGTTTGGTCAAAATACCAAAAAGCCAAAAAAGAAGGATATAATTGTAGCCGTTATTGATACCCAAATCGATTTAAAACATGAAGATTTATTGGGTCAAATTTGGACTAATACAAAAGAAATAAATAATAATGGTATTGACGATGACAATAACGGTTATGTTGACGATGTAAACGGTTGGAATTTTGCTGGTACTAAAAGTGGTGGTTTCATAGTTTGGGGGAATTTTGAATTTGTAAGAATCATAAGAGAATGGAATTTTAGATTTAAAGATAAAAAGGAGAATCAGATAGCATCAAATGAACTTTATGATTATCGAGAATATCTTAGAGCATTGCAATTGTTTGATAATCAGAATGCTGATTATAAAAACTGGTTAGAAAATCAAAAATATAGTATTTTAACTTATCCAATAGCTAGAGATAGTTTAAAGCATTATTTTCCGAAAGAGGACTATACTTATAAACAATTAGATAGTCTTTACAATAAATATAAAATAAATGATAAAACGTATAGACAAAGAAGAGAGGATAAGGACTATGATATAGGAGCAATGGTTGGTTTTTTGAAGCGAAAATTTGAATTAAACGAAAATACTTTAGAAGATATTATAGAGACTAAAATACAGGTAGATTCGATAGTTAACAAAAATTTGAACTTAAATTTTAATGAACGTGAAGCTCTAGGGGACAATGCTTATGATCTACAAAAAGGGTATGGTAATAATTTAGTTAGTAACAACAAAGTTGGTTATAGAAAAATTCAAGATCATTGCACAAAGGTTTCAGGAATTATAGCAGCAAATAGAAATAATGATTTTGGAATTAATGGAATTTTAGAAATGGTAAAGATAATGCCTTTAAATATTTCTTACTCTGGCGATGAACACGATAAGGATATTGCAATGGCAATTTATTATGCGGTTGATAATGGAGCGAAAGTCATCAATATGTCATTTGGAAAAGAATTTTCTTTGCATAAGAAATGGGTAATAGACGCTTATAAATATGCCGAAAAGCATGATGTTTTGCTGGTTCATGCTGCAGGGAATAATAGTTTTAATGTTGATGAAAACCCATATTATCCTAGTGATGTTGATTACGAAAACCCAGATGAAGTTGTAGAAAATTTTATAACTGTAGGTTCAATATCTCAAAAAATAGATAGTAATTTTGTGTCTGAATTCTCTAATTACGGTAAAAAAAATGTGGATTTATTTGCTCCCGGAGATAAAATTTATACCACCACTTCAGGAAATAGTTATGCGTATGATTCAGGAACTTCACTAGCAGCACCTATGGTTTCTGGAACAGCGGCTTTGATTTGGTCTTATTATCCTAAACTTACAGCTAAGGAAGTGAAACAAATTATTCTAGAATCGGGAACGGCTTATGACATTGAGGTTTTGATCCCAGGCGGTGAAGGTAAAAAAGCTAAATTTTCTGAACTCTCTAAATCAGGGAAAGTCCTAAATGTTTATAATGCGATGCAACTCGCCGAAAAAGTGAGTAAAAAGAAACGATAATATCTTGTTGAAAGTTGAAACAAACTTTTGAAAAGCTTAAAATGGGTTTAACTTTTTGGGGGCAGTTCAAGTTGAACCCTTTTGCTTTATAATACAATAGAATGTTTTAGTTAAAAATCAGTGACAACAAATTTACCATTTGTAATATTGTGAATCAAAGCGCCATTATCATAAACTTGCAAGTCCATTTCGCCTCTAGTTACTTTTTCGTCATTTATAGTTGTATGCTCAAGAATGGTATAACTGCCAGCTGTTTGGAATTTTTTCCAATCTTGGGGTCGAATCCATAATAGTTGAGTGGCTCTAAAAATCCCAGTGTACTGCTCAAGATCAATTCTATTTTCTATGGTGTTTTGGTCAAAAGTATAGGTTCCTTTATCAAAATTCCACAAATCTATTTTCGATTTAATAATGGCACGGTATCCGTTATTTGAAAAAAACCGAAAATTATACTGGTTTACGGGTAAATTAGGATCATGTGATCCAGAGTTAAAGTTAGTAGCAAAAGTTAAATTATTTGTTTCAAAATGTAAATCACTTGTAAAACTAGTACATGTTGTTGCTTTTACTTTGTTAGACATTATTTTTCCGTTAATTTTCTTTCTTTTTTGAGGAACGTCCAACATTGGAGTATTTGTCTCAACTTTTACTAATTCTCCAGAAAAATTAAAACTTAAATTTTTGCTTGAATCGTCATAAACAAAGTTGTCAACAGTAAATAGTCCTTTAAGGTTAAAATCGGGAGTGTCAAATGGACTAGTACTTTCGCCAAATCTAGTATAACTTACTTTTTTAAGGATCCCTTTTTTAGTTATCGATAATTCAAAAATAAAATGAGGTTCTTTTTTTCCCTTATCATAAATGATTGAAACGAAAATAGAATTACAATTTTCATTGACAACAAATGATTCATTTACGATTTTGAATTTTTCATTCTCAATTTGAAGATCTATAGATTGTTCAATGACTTTGTTAGTTTCTTCGTCTTTGATGCAAGACCATATAAACAGTAAAAGGACTATACCTGTCACTTTTATTAAAACATGCTTGAATGACTTTGTTCTATACATCATTTATAAATTATTATTTAATATTAAAATCCTGGAACTTCATATTTTGTATTTTATCGCATGCTTTGTTTATGTAATAAAACGTCAATTAATTAAGATTCTAAATTATACATTTTAGTAAAAAGCTAAGTTTTGCTAATTTCAAGTTAGATTCAAAACTTTTTTCCAACTTTGAAGCCTAGTCTTATCAATTCATCATATCCTCCTCCTGTTTTAAAGAAATATTTATCTCTTATTACAGGGAGTTGTGCTCTAATGTTTATTCCAACACTGAAATTGTTTGGCAAAATATAATCGTAACCTATTGATGATAGATTGACAACTGTTTCGGTGTTTTTTACCATATACGTTGGTTCCGTATTTTGAATTACAGCTTCATTACTTTTGAGATTAAAAGTATATTGAGTAAAATTTTGGTAAGTGATTCTTTGAATATTGTATCCTAATCCATTTGAAAAATATAGAAAGTGCTTTGGTTTGTTTATTAAATTTAAATAAAAATGAGAAGCAAAAACGATTTGACTTATTGTTTTGTTTTGTTTAAACGAAATTTCATAATTCTTGATTTCATTAATATTTATCGTTCTTTCATCACCGTATGAAAAAACAGCTGGTACATTCTTGAATGAGCTACGTTCTAATGACATTGAAATACCATATCGTTTTTTTAAATTGAAATAATATTCCATTTCTAAACCTTTAGTCCTATCGCCAATACTTTGATCACTAGACGCTTCAATATAACTTGCAGATATTTTGCTAAATTTATAATTCGTTTGTGCTTGTAGATTTGAAAAAAGCATAGTAGCAATTGCTACTATGCATAATGTGTTGTTAATTTTCATTTATTGAACAATTTTTGTTAAATAAGGTTTAAAATAATACTGTAACTTTTAGCTGTTCTTACCAAGCATTTTGAATTGGAATAATGGTATGTACTAATTCTCGTTTCAATAATTCCTGTAAAACTAGCTTTGTAGAGTTGTGTATGCAAATACTTGTTATCGGAATTCCGTGAATTCCGTAAATCATACTTTTTAAAACACTGTAAATTAATATTTTAAAAAAATTAATTTTAGCCATGAATGCAAGCTATAAACTGTTGTTTCAAGAGTTTCGCTATACATACCACTTATTTATTTTAAAATTTTCGATTAGATTTCTAAAAAATTCATCCCATTATGACTTTTAATCTCATTCCTTTTTCTCTAATTTTACATTTTTGAAAAGCAAATATGAAATTAGAACTTAAAGAACTGACTACTAAACAGGAAATGCTAGCTAACATTGATGTGATGCGTTTTTTGTACCCAACATTTACCCTAGAAAAATACGATGCGTATCTCACCGAGATGATTCCGCACAACTACAAGCAAATAGCAGTCTATGAAGACGGTGTTTGTGTGGGAACTTCAGGATTGTGGTCTGGGACAAAATTGTGGTCTGGTAAATATTTAGAAATTGACAATTTTATTGTACATCCAGATCATCGTTCAAAAGGAATAGGTAAAATAATGACTGATTATGTAGATGCAGTAGCCAGAGAAACAGGCTGTAACATGATTGTACTTGATGCATTTACGGGTAATTTTACAGCACATCGGTTTTATTACAATCAAGGATACGCGCCTAAAGGCTTTCATTTTTTAAAAATTATTAACGAAGATGGTTTAAGCTAAAACGCATTAGTATGAAAACAAGCTTTGTAAATATCCTATTTATAGTGTTCGTATGTAGTTTTATCTCTTGTGGAACAAATCAAGATTTTCAATCGCACTTTCCTCAAGAAATAAAAAAAACATTTGTCCAAAAAAACACTTTTTTTATAGAGTTTGATCAACCATTGTCAGCAAACTTACAACTCATTTCAGTTCATTATAACAAGCAACACGCAGCTTTGCAAAGTGCTTCACAGTTATCGTTCACAGGAATCTTGAAAGCTACTGCAGCATCCACTGATCTTATTTTGGACGCAGATCCAGCCAAAGAATATGGCAATAAAGCACCCGCAATACACCAACCCCAATTTAAGCTAGAACCTAACCAAGCCGTTTTAGAATATAAATTAAATCACAAAACGTATTTTTACAAAACACAAAACGTGGTAATCCAGCAATAGCTTAAATAAGAACCGTTTTAGAAAGGCTATACATCAAGCGGGTGGTAGACCAAAACAAAACCCTACCGAAAGCAATTTCAGCAAAGAATTTCTTATTTTTGTTGCTTTAATTTTAATATACATATCATTTTGGGATTATATAAAAGTCTTTTTAAACAAACAGCTATTTACGGTCTAGCCACGGTTATTCCCAGGATGTTTAGCTTTTTTTTAGTACCCTTGTACACAAAATACCTACCTGTAGAAGAGTTTGGTAAAGTGTCTATGATTTTTGCTTGGCTTATTATTTTTAATGTTGTTTTGTCCTATGGTATGGAAACCGCTTTTTTTAGGTTTTACAATAAAGAGAATGATAAAAAATCGGTTGTTGAAACTGCCTCAGTATCTATCTTTTGGACCTCCTTATCTTTTTTATTTTTAGCGCTACTGTTTCGCAATAAATTAGCCCTATGGTCAAATATAGATGTTCAATACATCACCTATACCATTTGGGTTCTTGTACTAGATGCGCTAGTAATCATTCCCTTTTCTAAGTTAAGAGTACAACAAAAACCGTTGCAGTATGCCGTTATAAAAATAGGAAACGTAACAGTCTATCTTTTGCTCAATTTGTTATTCCTAGTGTACTTGCCACATTTCGCAAAGTCAAATCCGAGTCATTTTTTTAGTACATTATTCCAAGAAGAGTATCAAATAGGCTATATTTTTGTGTCAAATATTGTAGCAAGTTTGCTCACTTTTGTAGTATTGTCACCTGATTATTTAAAACTAAAATGGCATTTTGATTACCAGCTTTGGAAACGAATGATGCAATACGGAATGCCTATTATGGTAGCCGGACTCGCATTTGCCATCAACGATCAGTTTGACAAAATTTTATTGGGTAAACTATTGCCAGCAAACATTGCCGATGCAGAGGTAGGAGTGTATTCCGCATGTTACAAACTCGGTTTATTTATGGTCTTGTATCGTACTGCTTACACCTTAGGTATCGAACCTTTCTTTTTTAGCCATGCTGATAGTAAAGATGCACCACAAACTTACGCTACCATAACCAAATATTTTGTCATTTTTGGGTCGTTCATATTACTCTCCGTTATCGTTTTTGCCGATGTTTTAAAGGTAATTATGATTCAGGACGAGTCCTATTGGGAAGCCATGAAAGTAGTGCCCTTAATTATTCTAGCTAATTTTTTCTTAGGCATTTACACCAACCTTTCCGTATGGTACAAACTCATTGATAAAACGTATGTAGGCGCTTACATCTCAATCGTAGGAGCCATCATCACACTAGCGCTCAATTACCTGCTAATCCCAACCATGAGTTATTACGGTTCGGCCATAGCCACCATAGCCGCTTATGGTAGCATGATGACCATCTCTTATTATTTCGGAAACAAATATTACCCCATACCGTATGACAGCCGTAAAATTTTTATGTATCTCTTGATTTCAATCGGTTTTTCAGCGATTTCATTTTACGGATTCCGTGAGAATTATTTCGTAGGAATCCCGTTATTGCTCGTGTTCCTTTATTTTATATACCACAACGAAAAAGAATTATTAACCCAAATACTCAAACGTAAAGCCAAGTAGTATCAAATTTTCTAGGAGCTTATCGCGCCCTTCGTTTCAAGCTTTTTCCTAAAATTGTTTTTTTCTACGGCTCAAAAGGAGCTTCTTGCAGTCGCTCTTTTCACCCTCGAAAAAAATACAATTTTATAAAAAAAGGCTTTCCACTTCGGTCACGGCTAAAAAAGCGCACTTCCTAAAAAGACAATCTGATCCTGAAAACTAGCTCAAATAAATACATTATGAATATCAATATCATCAACAAATCACAACACGACTTGCCTAGCTATGAAACCATCGCCTCCGCAGGAATGGATTTACGAGCCAATATCACAGACTCAATTACCTTAAAACCATTAGGAAGAACCATCGTAAAAACAGGTCTTTTTATAGAACTACCTATTGGTTACGAAGCACAAGTAAGACCACGTAGCGGACTAGCCGCAAAAAATGGCGTAACCGTACTAAACGCACCCGGAACTGTAGATGCGGATTATCGTGGAGAAATTGGAGTAATTTTAGTAAATTTATCCAATGAAGATTTTACCATTCAAAACGGGGAACGCATAGCGCAATTAGTTATCGCAAAACACGAACGCGCCGAGTGGACTGTAGTTCAGGAACTGACAGAAACTTCAAGAGGTGAAGGTGGTTTTGGTAGTACGGGAGTGAAGTAAACAGTCGCAGTATTCAGTGTGCAGTGTTAAGTCAAAGTAATCAGTCACAGTTAACAGTTTTAGAAAATTATTAAACGAGAAATTTCAAATATAAAGTGTCAAAAATCCGTTTAATCTTTTAAATCTGTGGTTAAATAAAATAGAAAAACTTTGCGAGCTTTGCGAAATCCTTCGTGAACTTTGCGTTTAAAAAGTAAAAGAAATTTAATAATTCAAAGATTGAAAAATTTTAAAGATTTGTGATAATCATTAAATTTTTCAATCATTTAATCTTTCAATAAATAAAGCATGAAAATAATCGTTCCTATGGCGGGTCGTGGATCACGCCTTCGCCCACATACATTAACCATTCCTAAACCATTAATTCCTGTTGCGGGCAAACCAATCGTACACCGTTTGGTTGAAGACATCGCAGGAGTTTTAAATCAACAAATTGACGAGGTAGCTTTTATCATTCATGAAAGTTTTGGTCAAAAAGTGGAAGAAGAACTTTTGGCTATAGCTACAAAACTAGGTGCCAAAGGAACTATTTATTACCAAAAAGAAGCCTTAGGAACAGGTCATGCCATTATGTGTGCCAAAGATTCCTTGAGCGGACCAGCGGTAATCGCTTACGCAGATACCTTAATTCGTGCCGATTTTGACTTAGACAAAGAGGCCGACAGCGTAATTTGGGTAAAACAAGTTGACCAACCAGAAGCTTTTGGTGTAGTAAAATTAAATGCGAACAATGAAATCGTTGAGTTGGTTGAGAAACCAGCTACGTTTGTATCTGATTTGGCGGTTATCGGGATTTACTATTTTAAAGATATCGCAGTACTTAAAAACGAATTGCAGTTGGTACTTGACAATAACATCATTCACGGTGGCGAATACCAAATCAATGACGGAATCAAACAAATGATGGCCAAAGGCATGAAATTTGTCCCTGGCAAAGTGGAGGAGTGGATGGATTGCGGTAACAAAAACGTGACTGTAGAAACCAATTCTAGAATGTTAGGATTTTTACATAATGATGGTGAATCCTTAGTTGATGAAAGTGTAAAACTAGAAAACGCAACTATTATACCACCATGTTATATTGGTAAAAACGTGGTGTTAGTTAATGCTACTGTTGGTCCAAATGTTTCCCTTGGTGATGGTTGTCATGTGGTAAATAGTACGGTAATAAACAGTTTGGTACAAACACATTCGCATATCAAAAATGCAGTTTTAGACAATGCCATGATTGGAAATCACGCTAGTTTTGACGGGAATTTTACTAGCATCAGTATTGGGGATTACTCCGTTTTAGAGTAAAAAAGTTCAATTCATTGTAGATGGTAAGAATAAAAAATGTCCTTTTTTTCAACATATAAGTCATGTAAGCTTTAGTTTCAATTGTGCTAGCCAATATGACTTATATGTTTCAAAAGAACTTGTAAAACAGTTTTTTTAACCGTTAAGAGATATAATAAAATTAAGTTTTTTGAGAATAAATTTCGGAAATCTTAAATGACCTTATGTGTCTTATAT
>NZ_MTCA01000140.1:0-8141 GCF_002150205.1 Flavobacterium sp. FPG59
AAAATAAAAGAATCGATGAATAAAAGATTATTGGAAACAAAAAAAAGTATTTTCTTTTCTCGCATTCATCTCTAAAAAAAAATCTTAAAAATGAACTGAAATACAAAATAGAAAAACAAAACAATTCTATAAAATAGACTAAACCCTCTTCTTTACTATGAAAACCTCCAGATAGATCTATTTTACACAACATTATAATTAGAATAGATCCTACTATGTAGTTAATAGCTCCATAAAGTTTAAACTTAAAAAAAATATAAAACATTAACACTACTATTATAATAACAAAAAGCAACAATACTATTTCTAACTTCATAACTTTCTAATTTATAGTTATTTTATATGCCTCAATATCAAAACGCCATTAATATTGATTTTTCTTTGCACTCCTTTAATCCCCGCTACGCGCAGTGTTCTTATTTATAAATAAATTTCTTGTGTGTGCTGCTCGAACGTCTCTGACTTCGAGCTGTTTTAGATCGTGTTGTAAACTGTAAACGAGATAAAAGTCTCCTGACTTTTTGTGGGGATGTCTTTAGTATGCTTGAATGGCCTCATGCTTGCATCGAATTTCTAGGTAAATTAAACAAACAATTAATAGCGTTTTTAGCGCTCAAAAAGCAAACAAAACCACTTTTCTATGGAGTAGTTGTTATTTCCTTTGCAGACCACTTATAATTCGTTGTACTGTACTAAAAAGCAAAATTATGCTAAGTCATTCTATAAAGCTCACAATCTATCTTATATACTTAGAATAATCATCTGGGATATATGCATTGATCTCCCTTAGGTACTTTCTAAGAGCCGTTTTACTAGTGTGGCCAGTGATAGATATAATATTTGATTCGGCTTCATCTGGTGTCATTTCTTTTATGAAAGTATTGTAGAGTTTAGTTATAAAAGTATGTCTAAAACTATACAATCCGTAATTTTTATCAAACCCAAATTTCTTTTTGACTTCTAAAAAATAATCCGAAAAATCATTTCTTCTGCTATTTTCCGTAGCCTCCCAGTATTGGCCAAAATCTTTTCTTCCAAATAAATAGGCATCACTTTTATAAATGGAGAGATCAGGAATTTCTTCAATAAGCAGTTGAGGTATCCTCTTTACTTTGAATCCAGTTTTGGTTTTAATTTTTAAAATTTTATCATTTAAATCAATGTCGCCAATTTTAATACGATTCACTTCCACTGGTCTTAAAAAGTTAAAGGAAATGAATTTTACATACAAGGATAGTAAGGTATTGTTTTCGTTTAAATATTTGAAAATTTCAGTTTCTTGATCACTAGTAAAAGATTTATTTTTCTCAGGAGTACTTTTTAAAACTGGAATTTTATGAATAAAGTTGTCAGGGATAATTTCATTATCTGCTAAAACAGTAAACATAGAACTGATGTCAGTGCGTGTGTTATTTCTATTTTTAGCCGATGTAGCAATTAAAATTTCGTTTAAGTAGGAGGTGACCACTTTCTTGTTTACAGATGTAATTAGGCTGTTTTTAAACCCATTTTCATTCAGCCATTTTTCAAATCGCAGCATTCTGCCCTCTAATCCCTGATAGGACGTACCTGCTAAGGTGCTTTTTTTAATGTTCAGAGCAAATTCAAAAGCTTCTCTTATAGAATGGCTTAAACTTTCTTCACTTTCAAATTCAAAGTTGTTATTTGGATCATAGGGATTGAAGCCGTCCTTTAAAAGTATCGATAAGTTACGTTGGATACTTTTTAACCATTGAACTCTCCCTTTTTTATCAAGATGTTGCGGAGCATAAATGTTACTAGGAAATCTAATTAAGGTTAGATCAACAGTTCTTCTAAAAGAAAAATAAACATACCAACGTTTTGACAAATCACCGTCTGCATTGTAGATCTTAGGTTCGGAGTATTTCTTCTTTTCTTTCAAATCGTGTTCAAAATCGTGTTCAGATTGTAAATATCGTAATAAATTCGACATAAAAAAGCGGTATTAAATTGCTTTAATACCGCTTAAAATCTAGACTTTATGATTTTTAAAACTTGTAGCGAGACCGAGATTTGAACTCGGGACCTCAGGGTTATGAATCCTGCGCTCTAACCAACTGAGCTATCTCGCCATAGGAGGGTGGTTAACTGTCCCTCATTGCGGGTGCAAATATAGAAATAAATTTAGAGCTTGCAAGCATAAATTAATAAAAAAAAATATTTTTCAAAATCCTTTTTTTATGTGGTAATTATCTATATATTTCCAAAAAAATACAAAAGTATCTCATGGATCAAAAAGTACGTTACGAAATCGAGTTTCCCATAAATTCATCACCACAATTACTGTATCAATACATATCAACTCCATCAGGGTTGTCAGAATGGTTTGCAGATAACGTTAACTCTAGAGGAGAATTTTTTACCTTTATTTGGAATGATTCAGAGGAAAAGGCTAGACTTGCTTCAAAAAAAACGGGTGAAAAAGTGAAATTCAAATGGGTTGACGAGAATAGTAAGGATACAGAGTACTTTTTTGAACTACACATTCTGGTTGATGAGCTTACTAAAGATGTATCACTAATGGTAGTTGACTTTGCCGACAAAGGTGAGGTTAGCGAAGCTACTTTATTATGGGAAAATCAAATTTCTGATTTAAAACATCTCATAGGTTCTGTTTAAAAATAGTATTTATAACTATATTTGCCCTAACTAATTTTAGGGCTTTTTTTATGGTTAATTTTAACGGAACAATTGTTTCTCAAGATGATTGCAAATGGGGACAAAACCGCGCTTTTTTGTATGGTGATGGAGTTTTTGAAACTGTCAAAATTGTAAATAGTAAAATTCTTTTTCTAGAAGATCACTACTTCAGATTAATGGCTTCAATGCGTGTGTTGCGAATGGAGATTCCTATGAATTTCACTATGGAGTTTCTTGAAGAAGAAATTATCTCTTTGGTACTTAAAAATGAAATGTCTAGTTCGGCAAGAGCCCGAATTACAGTTTTTAGAAACGAAGGCGGGTATTATTTGCCACAAAATCAAACCGTATCATATTTGATTCAAGTAGTTTCAATTGAAAATTCTCGTTACTATATTGAAGATAAAAAGTATGAAGTAGATTTATACAAGGATTTTTATATTTCTAAACAATTACTTTCGAGTATTAAGACAACAAATAAAATTATCAATATAACGGGTAGTATTTTTGCTAGTGAGAATGGCTTAGACAATTGTATCTTGCTCAATGACAGTAAAAATGTAGCCGAAGCACTTCAAGGCAATATATTTATGGTGCAAGGAAATAAGCTAATAACGCCGCCCATTTCTGAAGGTTGTTTGAATGGTATTATGCGAAAACAAATTTTGCAAATAGCAAAAAAAATAGATAATCTTGAAGTATTTGAAGAGGTAATTTCTCCGTTTGATCTTCAAAAAGCAGATGAATTATTTGTTACCAATGTAATAAAAGGAATTCAACCCATAACACATTATCGTAAAAAAACATATACTTCAAAAATAGCTTTACAGTTGCTTGATGAAATAAATAAGCTTGTGCAAAATTAGTTTAAATAAGGGTTTTCAGGTGCATTTGACCATATTAGGTAATCACCCCCAAGTTCCATTATTTGTTCTTTCCAAAAATGAGTTGCAGATTTTCCAATGATCTTGTTTTCATAACTATTTGCTGTTATTATCCATGAATTGCTTTTCATTTCGGTTTCCAGTTGGTTTTCATGCCAGCCCGTATAGCCTAAAAAGAAACGAATGTTGTCGTTGTTAATAGATCCTTTATTGATAAGTTCTTTTGTGAATTCAAAATCACCACCCCAATAAATACCATTTGATATTTCAATGCTATTTGGAATCAAATCAGGAATGTTATGAATAAAATATAAGTTATCTTGTTCTACAGGTCCGCCATTGTAAATCTTGAAAGAAGCGTCAATTTCAGGAATTAAATCGTGAATAGTGTATTTTAAGGGTTTATTAATGATAAAACCGATTGAGCCTTCTTGGTTGTAATCAGCTAGCAAAATTACTGATCTGTTGAATGATAAGTCGCCAATTATGGAAGGTTCTGCAATGAGCAAATGTCCTTTTTTTAATTTATCTGTAATCATTGGAATAATTTTTTTATTAAAATTAAGGTTTTTATTATTTAATTCATAAATATTTTCGTTGAAATGCAAAAAAAAACCTTCCAAATGGAAGGTTTTGTCTATATATGGTGTTCTAAAATTAGTTTACTGCACTTTCAAGTTCAGCTCCAGCTTTAAATTTCACTACATTTTTTGCTGCAATTTGAATTGTTTTACCTGTTTGAGGATTTCTACCATCTCTTGCAGCTCTAGCAGATACTGACCAAGATCCAAAACCTACTAATGAAATTCTACCACCTTTTTTCAAGGTTTCTCCCACGTTACCTAAAAAAGACTCTAAAGCTAATTTTGCAGCAGCTTTTGTTATTCCTGCATCTGCAGCGATAGCATCGATTAATTCTGATTTGTTCATAATAATAGTTATTAATTGTTGGTTATCAAATATTGTTAATATACAAATTTAAGTGGATTTCCTTTCCTCGCAAGTGTTTTGTGTTAATTTAGTTTAATTTGTTGATAACTTGCTTTTTTTGTTGATAAATCTAGGTTTCTCACTGTGATTCCCTTGTTTTGTTGGGGCTAATACGCTTTTGCAAAAGCAGAAAAAACAATTCCATTTAATAAATCACCTGTATTCATTCTTTTCTTTCCGGGAAATTGTAAGCTGAGTATTTTTACAAATCCGTCAGAAACAGCAATTTTTAATTCTTTCTTGGTACAATGTATACTTCCTATTTCAAGACCATGCTTCTCAATAATCACCTCAGATTCATAAATTTTCACATTCCATTCTTCTTCATTGTCTTTTATATAGCACCATGAGGCTGGATAAGGACATAATCCTCTAATTAAATTGTGAACTACACTTGCGGATTTTGTCCAATCTATTTTACAGTTTTCCTTATTAAGTTTGTACGCAGTTTTAATTGATGCATTGTCTTCTTGAATCTGAGTAGAAACATCACCTTCTGCAATCATTTCTAATGTTCTGATTACAGTTTTACTGCCTAATTCCATCAATCTGTCGTGTAGTTGGCCCGCATTTTCGTTCTCATCAATAGGAATTTCGTCACTTAAAATCATTGCTCCGGTATCAATTTTATCATCTATAAAAAAAGTAGTTACACCAGTTTTGCTTTCTCCATTGATAATTGCCCAGTTTATGGGAGCAGCTCCTCTATATTCAGGAAGTAGGGAAGCGTGTAGGTTGAATGTTCCTAATGCGGGCATGTCCCAAACAACTTTTGGCAACATTCTGAATGCTACTACAATATGTAAATTAGCGTTTAAGTTTTTTAATTCGGATAAAAAAGCTTCATCTTTCAAGCTTACTGGTTGTAATAATGGAAGCTGATTTTGTAACGCAAATTCTTTTACAGCCGAAAATTTTATTTTTTGACCGCGTCCAGCAGGTTTGTCAGCTGCAGTGATGATACCTACTACATTATAGTTGTTTTTTAAAATAGTATCAAGTATCCCAACTGCAAAGTCTGGAGTTCCCATAAATACAATTCGTAATTTATCTGTCATAATCGTAATGTGTAAGTATTGTTTGGTTGAACCAATATGATGTTGTTTTCTAATAAATCTTGTAAAACGGAAAAAACGTCTTCGGTTGAACTATTGGTTTTATTTTGAATATCTCTGGAGCTTAAATCTCCTTGCTTGAGCAAAGTTACTATTTCTTGAGCAAGATTCTTACTGTCTTTTTTCTTTATTTTATGGGTAATACAATAGGAGCAGTGACCACAATTCTGTATGTTTTTCTCTCCAAAATAGTCTAGGATTAGTAGACTTTTGCAAGTGTTTTTATTTTTTATGTACGCAATTACAGACTCTAGCTGAGTTTTTTTTAATTGGTTTTGATGTTCTAAATGTTTGGAAATCCTATTTATTGTTCTCTCGTCTTCTCGAATTTCATTAAAAACTAATGTAGTGTCATTACTTTTAGAGTGGTATTCTACTATATTTTTTTCTTTTAATTTGAGTAAAACAGCTTGTACTTGAGCTTCCTTATGATTTGATTTTTTTGCTACAAGCTGCAGGTTGAAAGGGGTTTGCATCTCGTATATACCTGGATATGTGCGCAAAATAGCTAAAATTATTTCTTCATCATTTGGATTCAAACTCATGTATCGAATTACTTCTTTTGACGGTATGGTGAATTGCAAAGTGATTTTCTCTGAGAATTCTTGTGATAAAGTAATGACTCCTTGGCGGTCTAAAAACTGCATTGCAGCATACGTTTTTAAGGTAGGAAATTTATACTTGATGCAAAATTGATTCAAATTAAATGTAAATTGCTCGTCAATACCTTCGCCATAGGCAATTTGGAAATAATTGCAAAGCTTTACATACATTAGGTTTAAAAACTTCTTGTCAGGCAAATTGTTTAAAAACTGATTCTCGGCATGAATTATATCTGATGGACTCGTGAGTAGAATTGCAAAAGCTTTTTCTTCATTACGTCCGGCACGACCAGCTTCTTGGTAATAATTCTCCATGTTTTCTGGTAATTGTATATGAATTACCGTTTTTACATTGGGTTTGTCTATTCCCATTCCAAAAGCATTTGTTGCTACAATGACTTGTGCCTCTTCCTGCATCCAGGCCTGCATGTTTTTATCTTTCTCTTTTGTAGTGAGCCCTCCGTGATAGTAAGTAGCTTTAAATCCTAAACTGTTTAATTGGGAAGCAACATCAAGGGTTGATTTTTTATTTCGAACATAAATAATAGAAGGTTCTGGATTTTTTTTTAAAACTTGTTCCACTCTAAACAATTTATCCTCAACTTCAAAAACCATGTAAGCAATGTTTGGTCTTGAAAAAGATTTTTCAAATAATATTGGCTTCTCAAGACTAAGTTGTTGTATGATATCTGTTTTTACTCGGGGAGTTGCACTTGCGGTTAAGGCCAGAAAAGGAGTGTTTGGGAAGTACTCTTTAAGTGTAGAAATTTTTAGGTATGCGGGTCTAAAATCATGTCCCCATTGGGATACACAATGAGCTTCATCAATTGTAATTAAATTTATAGGAAGTTTTTTTATGCGGTCAATAATCCAGTCTGATTGTAAGCGCTCGGGTGATAAGTAAAGAAATTTATAATCACCGTATTGACAGTTGTCTAGCAAATCTATCATTTCTTCGCTTCTAATGCCTCCTGTCAAGGCTATTGCTTTGATGCCTTTTGATTGTAAATTAGCTACTTGATCTTTCATTAATGCTACTAGTGGCGAAATGACAAGGCATATTCCTTTGTTTAAAAGCGCTGGGACTTGAAAGCACACTGATTTCCCACCTCCTGTTGGTAATATTGCAAGGGTGTCTTGACCCTGCAGGACAGATTGAATGATTTCATTTTGAAGCGATCTAAAGGAGTTGTGTTTCCAATATTTTTGAAGAACAGCAAGAGCATCATTCATAAAGTATTTGTTTTGTTACCATGAAAAATTATAACTCCTTGTTGATGCAACTAATTCGAGATAGTGTTTAAGATAAAATGAATTCTATTTTCCATTGTGTCTTTCGGAACTTCAATTAAATCGTAGCCATAGTTTTTATACGTTTCAATAAGATGACTGTGAATGAGTTTTGCTTGCTCAAAATTTTCGTAGCGAGCATCATCACTTATATAGATTTCTTCCCAAGGTGGTAAGATGAATATTTTTGAATACGTGTGTTCTTTACAAGCAACATCAAAACTTGCAGGGTAACTATCGCCTATGTAGTGCATGTAAGCCAAAACATCAGGGATTCCTCTGTCTATAAAAACTACATTATGAGCTTCGTTTTGAGCGTTGTAAAATTGTTTTATTCTACCTTCAAGCAATAATTCACTAAAAAGCAATGGTTTTTCAAGGAATAATTGTTCTATTCCTTGTTTTTTTGCCTCCATGGTAACTTCACGTGAAATTTCGGGATAACAGCAATGGCCTTTTGCGACCAATCCGTCTATAATAGTAGTTTTTCCTGTACCAGGACCACCTATGATAACAATGATTTCTTTTTGCACTTTTAAAAAATAAGGGGCAAATTTACTTAAACTTATTGGGATTATAAAAATTCAACACATATAAAA
>NZ_MTCA01000123.1:0-8792 GCF_002150205.1 Flavobacterium sp. FPG59
GAAAATTATAATCCTAAAGTTATATTTTGGACATTCAAAGACCCGAATTCAGTAATCGGCGAAATTAAAAAAACTGGATTTTTGCAAAACTTAAATAGCGAAATAAGTTCGAACGATTTGGAAATTATAAAAAAGCAAAACGAAGGTGGATTTCCGTTAAAAAAATCAGTTGCTATTTTTTTTATTGCTGCTTGGAACTTACTTTTTCTATCAGACATTATTCCATTTTTTGTAAAAGGCGAAACCGAAGGTTCTCCATTTGGAATTGGAATAAATTTAGCAATCGGATTATTATTCATAAGCTCAATTTTAGCAATTGTTTCTGAAAAGTTCCGAAAAGTAATTTTAAAAGAAAATAGAAATTTTGACGACATAAAAAAGTTTGCATATTTTATTGCACTAATAAGCGGAATAATGTTTGTGGCATTTACGATTGGAAATTTGAATAAATAAAAAACCAGCTGCTCAAAGTATTTAAAAAAAAGTTCTTAAACTGTAGGCTGCTTTGCGAATGTCTTCGGCTATACACTATATCTTGCGGTACGAAGTTAGAGAAATCAACACAACAGAGAATATTTATTTAGGATATTTGCAACTAATGCAAAGCGGTACAATGTTAACAGAAATAGCACCGGCATAAACATCTCATTATGAGAAAAAAAAATCTAATACTTTGCATAATACTCTTGTTTTCAATCAATTCTGTTTTAGCAGAATGTGCGTGGTCTGCCATGCAATTTTTTCCACAACAGAGCAACATCAGTTTAAATTCAATGTTTATCATTGAGGGATATGGCGAAAGTCAGAAAACTGTGGAAGCATTTAAAACAAGAAAAGTTTTTTTAGAAAGTGACAAGGGAGAATTAATCGAACTTACGCTAATAGAAATCTTAAAGGGGCAAAAGAGCCTAACGCAAGCTGTTTTTAAATCGACAGAAACATTGAAACCAAACACAAAATATTTTCTCAAATATGCTGACGCCACAGCAAGTGAGCTTGAGGAAATGTATAAATGGAATAGTAAAACTGAGAAACGAGAAAAAGTGTTTTGGCAAACTTCTAATTTGGATTTTATTTCCAAATTAAATCCAAATCATATTTTAAAATTTGAAAAAAATGAAATTGAGGAATTCGGCTGCGGACCGTCAGTAAACGCTGTCTTTAAAATAGTAAATAATAACGAAACAGAGACGTGGTACAAAACAGAAGTTATTGAAATTGCTACAAAACGCAAAACAACTTTTTATATTTTGGCGTGGAAAAACAAAGTACATGTGGGTCATGACATGTGTTCGGGCCCATTTACCTATGCGCGAACTGGAAAATACCAAGTTAGATTTACCCCAATGAATACTGATGGTGAGAAACTCATCACTACAAATTGGATCACTTTTGATAGTCCGTACATGACCAAAAAATGGTGACAAATAAAGCTGATAGAAGTATTATTAAAAAAAACCTTTTAACAAACAATGTGCTAAATGCCATGACTTGCAATGCGTAGTAACAGACATTCGCACTGAATCTAGTTCTAATAACATTCTGTTCTAAAAAAGAAGACTTCGTGGAGCAGTTGAAATTAAATCCAGAGATAAAAACATAACATAAATTATTAATTCCCGAAATGCTCACAAAATGAAAGATGAGAAAAGAAAAATAATTAAATCCCAAAAAAACGCAGCCCTACTTTTAATTTTTGGTCCATTACTGGCGTTAATCTCATATAGCAGCAAAGAAGACTTCGACAAATATGGAAATAACAATTACTACATCTGTGCTTGTCTATTTGTGATTATGATTTGCGGCGCACTAGCATTAAAGAATAGTTTACGTAAACTAAAAGAATTGAATTGCTCCCCAGCTGCTCAATCTGTTCTAATAAAACGTCCTTAACACTGTAGGCTGCTTTGAGAATGCTTGCAGCTATATGCTATAACTTGCGATGTGAAATCATAGGCATTGGCACAGCAACTAGCGGAACTAAGAAATCAAATTGTTGCATTTTAAACTTTGTACTATAACATGAAATACAAACTAGAAATACCCAAATCATGTCATGCAGATTGGAATTCCATGAGTGCTACAAATCAAGGTAAATTTTGCGCAAGTTGTAAAAAAGAAGTCATCAATTTTGAGTTATACACTAAAGCTCAAATTTTGAGTAAAATTTCGAATAACACATCCGTTTGCGGTAGATTAGCTAAAAATCAAATCAATACAGAATTTACAAATTCAAATCTTACACCTGCACCTTTTTGGGGAGTACTTTTTAGTTTTACTTCTCTTTTAACAGCACTGCCGGCATTAGCTCAAAAAGAAAAAGCGAAAATAGAAATTGTTGATTCGAAATCTAGCTCAGCCACTGTAAATACGACAGACACCGCTTTTGTAACCGTATCAGGTATTGTTTTAGAACAATTAACCGCTGATGCTAAAACAAGTATACAACTTCCCGGAGCAGTGATTGAACATAAAAAATCAAAAACAAGTGTAACTACAGATATCAACGGGACTTTTACTATTAAGATACCGTTACGAGATTTTTCAAAATCTAAGTTGCTATTAGTTCATTTTATCGGAATGGAAAGTAAAGAAATTGAAGTACTGAAAGCAGCAAACAATCTAAAAATAGAAATGACTCCAAGTGAAATGCTACTGGGAGAGGTCATTATTGTCCGCAAACGAAATATCTTTGATAGGATTAGAAGTCTATTTCGTTAATTTTTAAATGATTTATTGTTTTGGTAATTACTGCTCTTTGTTGATGATATTCTATAACTGTTCTTTTTATGTCACGCTATTTCAGGACTAGACAAAATAATTTTAATAAAGCTTTCAGGTAATATTCTTGAAAGCTTTTTTATTTAGAGACAATAAATTATTACTTTTACTTACAAAATATAACCTATTCTAAAAAGCAAAATAGTAACCCATGGAGAACAAACAATGCCTAAACTGTGAACAAGATGTTTCTGGTAATTATTGTCAGAATTGCGGTCAAAAAAGCAATACACACGCCATAACCTTAAAGCATTTTTTTGCCCACGATATCATACACGGTGTGTTCCATTTAGAAAAAGGAATCTTATTTACTTTAAAAGAAACATTTACAAGACCTGGGCAAGCAGCTTTGGATTACATTCATGGCAAAAGAGTAAACTACTACAATGTTTTTGCACTCACTTTAATGCTAATCGCTTTGAATATTCTAACGGTGCATTATTATCATGACCTGAATCCTCCATCAGTTTCTAAAAATACAAATGAAGGAATACAATTAATGAATTTCTTATCGAAAAATGTAAAATTAATTCTATTTGGATTAGTCCCGTTATTTGCGGTTAATGCTTTTCTGATTTTCAAAAGATTGAAAATCAACCTAGCGGAGCATTTCATCATTGCAGGAATAAATTTGTTGGGAATATTGGTTTTGTGTTTATTTGTCAACTTGTTGTCACTTTTGAGAGTCTTTGAGGAAATTAAATCCTTTTTAGGTATTTTAACAATCATTTATTTCTTCTTGATTATTTTGTTTCCTTTTTGGGTCTATTTTAATGCGGCCTATAAAAAGTATTCCAAGTTAGGGTTTATATGGAGAATAATTGTGTTTTATACACTTCTGTTTTTTGAAATTGTAGTTATAATGTCACTTATTGCAAAAATCGTTACTAATACAACTGCTATAAATTTACATTTCAATGCATAAAATTATTTCTGCTATTGTTCTAAAAAGGAAGTCTTCAAGGAGCGTAGCAGATTTACGTTTATCTTTTGCAATAATATTCTAATAATAGAAAATATGCCGTTACATAGTTCATTATAGCCCGTAGCACTTTAAAGCAGGCTCAAAGCTTTAAAAAAAATATTTACAATTAATATACAAATAAATATGAAAAGAATTTTATCTCTTTTATTACTTGGAACCAGCTCATTGACATTTGCACAACTTCAAATCAACACTTTGAATTTAACTACAAATGATTTAGTATATGATTCAGTAACAAATAAAATTTATGCAAGTATTCCTAGTTCAAATGGGGCAAATGGAAACAGTATAGGTGTAATAAATCCAAATACCTACGCGTTGGAAAATACAATTTTTATTGGAAGCGAACCTACAGTTCTTGCAATTTCTGATAATGGTCAGTATATTTATTCTGGTTTTAGTGGCTCATCAACTGTTAGAAGATTCGATGTTACAACTCAAACAGCTGGACTACAATTTAGTCTAGGAAGTGACTCATCAACTGGATCTTATTATGTTGAAGATATTGAAGTTATGCCTAATCAACCAACAACTATTGCTATTTCTAGGAAAAATAAAGGTTTTTCTCCTAGACACGAAGGAGTTGTGATTTATGATAATAATGTTATGAGACCCACAACAACGCCTGACCATACGGGAAGTAACAGAATTGAATTTACAAGCCAAAATTCACTGATAGGTTACAATAATGAAACTACTGAATTTGGAATTAGAAGATTGTCCATAAATAGTAGTGGAGTTAGTAATGTTAGTGTAACTCAAAACGTAATATCAAACTTTTATCTAGATTTTATTTACAAAAACAATTACATGTATTCATCTGATGGTAAAGTCATTGATGTTACCACTGCACCTTTTGTTATTGGTCAATTTTCAAATGTTAATGGCCCAGTAGTCTATGATAGCTATCATAATAGTGTATGTTTTGCCAGCTATGATTTTTCGGGAAACATCACTTTTAAAAGATTTAATCCCAATACTTTTTTGTTGTCTGATAGTTTACCCATTTCACAAGCCTTTGGTTCAGTAAAAAATATTATCACTTGTGGAAATGGTTGCTATGCTTTTAATACAACTAGCGATAAAGTAATCATTATCAAAGATGCAACATTAGGCTTACCCAAATCTCAAGAAAAAAACAACATCACAATATATCCTAATCCTACAAGTGATTATTTATATATCAAAAGTGATATAGATTTAAAAGAAATACAAATTTCTGATTTAAACGGTAAGATAATAAGTAATTTAAAAAATCAAGATGATAAAATAAATTTAACTAGTTTACAAACTGGTATTTATTTTGTAAAAATTAGTGATATAAATGGAGGAACGTTAACTTCGAAAATCATAAAAAAATAACTTTCATCCAACCACAGCTACTCGAAGTATTATTAAAAGAACGTACTTTAAACCTTAGGGTGCTGCAAATGTCTCAGCCAAAATTGGAGGTGTTGGAGACATTTTTTTGCATAATTTATAAGTTATTGCACTTATAAAAACGACTACAAATAAAAAATAAAACGAATGAAAAAAATACTTTTTACAATTTTCACAGTACTCCTACTTTCATTGACATCTTGCGGACAAACAGACCCTAATAAAAATATTGACGAAGGAAAAATTGAAGGAAACATCTATACAAGCCAAGAAATTGGCTGGACTATTGTAATCCCAAAAGGTTGGACAATTGTAGACAAAGAAAAAAATAAGGAAATTAATGAAAAAGGGCTTAAAGCATTAGAAGAAACATTAGAAGGTGAAGTAGACTATAGTAAACTTAAAAACCTTATTTCATTACAAAAAGACCAATTCAATAATTTTCAGTCCACTTCAGAACCATTTGAACTAGAATATGACGGAGAATGGGAAGAAAATAATTCGGCACTGAAAGAAATTATTTACAAGACATACCTAAATCAAGGTATAAAAGCAGACTCTTCTGCAACAACAGTAGAAAAAATAGACGGATTAGATTTTCAGAAATATAGTTTTACGATTTACAGTCCAAAAGGAGAAGCTTTATTAAAACAAATTATGTTTAGCAGACTAATTAACGGCTTTGACTTTGGGGTGAATATAAACTACAACAATGACAAAGACAGAGATGAACTTTTAAAAGTATTCAGAAACTCTAAATTTAAAAAATAAGAATTACGCGCCACAACACTGAACTAATCAGAGCGTTATTTTAAAAAATGTTCTTTAATTTCTGAACTGCTATACACATATGTGTGGTCAGACTAGATGTAGCTTGGGAGGGTTTGTTACGATTAATTACAATTTGCAGGCAAGGTTACCAAAAAAATCAATTTAGATGAAAAAATCATTGTTTTTATTAATTTTAGTTATAATTAGTTGCAATGCAACTAAAGTAGTATCGAATTCCGATAAAGAAAAAATAACTGCTGAACTGGATTATATATTTACTATTGACCAAAAATATAGTTATGCAACTCCTTCTGAAGAACTCCTTAAAAAATTTGGGAAAAATGAAGCGTGGAAAATTTTTGAAATGAAAAGAGATAGTGTTGGTATTGATAATCAAAAAAAAATTAAAAAAATATATTCAGAATATGGTTATTTAGGTTATGATAAGATTGGTCAAGAATACTCGAAAAAATTTTGGATTACTATTCAACACGCAGACAATGATATTAAGTTCCAACAGAAAATGCTTAAAGCATTAGGACAAGAAATCGAAAAAAATAATGCCGAAAAATCTAATTATGCAATGCTTGAGGACAGAATTGCAATCAACCTAAACCAAAAGCAGAGATTTGGTTCGCAAGTTACATACAATAAAGTAGGACAAGCAATTCCAAAAAACGGATTACTTGATTCATTAAATATTGATAATCTGAGATTAAAATATAACTTACCTTCTTTTAAAGAATATTATAATGAGATGACGACAAGTCACTTTGAAATGAATAAAGATTATTATTTAAAACAAGGAATGACAGAACCAAAACTATATCAATAAAGAGCTGCTAAATGTACAAGTAACAAGCAATCAAAAAAATACGATCAAATGAAAAATATTTTAATGTTATTATTCTCTTTTTTGTGTTTTTTTCAAGCGCAGCCACAGGAGTTAAGTGTAAATCAAAAACAAATTGTAGCAGTAGTCCATTCTGATCTAAATAAGTTCCAAAACTTGCGTGACTTCTGTATCGCACCCAATGAAAAAGAAGCTTTTTTTACCATACAAAGTCCTAATCAAGAGTTATCAAAAATTGTATGTGTAAAAAATAAAAAATGGGACAACCCAGTTATACTTCCGTTTTGCGATGGATATTCCTATTTAGAGCCGTTTTTATCGAGCGATGGCACAAGGCTTTATTTCGCATCAGATCGACCAAAAGATAAATCAGAAACTCTAAAAAGTGATTTTGATATTTGGTTTGTAGAACGTAAAGATAAAAATAGTGAATGGTCAACACCTATAAATATTGGAAGCGCCGTAAATTCTAAAAACGACGAATTTTATCCCACCTTATCCGATAATAACAATTTGTATTTCACCAAGGACTCAAAATTGGGTTTAGGGAAAGATGATATTTATTATTGCCAATGGAATGGAGCAAACTACTCAAAACCCATTTTATTAAGTACAAATATCAACAGCGAAGGCTACGAATTTAATGCTTTTATCTCCAAAGATGAAAACTTGCTCATTTACACCAAATACAACGCGAAAGATGGTTTTGGCAGTGGCGATTTATACATGGCTAAAAGAGGCATTGACGGAGAATGGCAAGCTGCAGAAAATTTGAGCAATACAATCAATTCAAAGTATATGGAGTATTGCCCATTTTACAACAACGAAACAAATACGCTCTATTTTACAAGTAAAAGGAGCAATTTAGCACCAAAATCTTTTCAGAATATCCAACAATACCAAGAATACATTACAAGCGGTGAAAACGGCTTAAGCAAAATTTATAAGATAAAAATCAAGCTTTAACTTTTGTTTTTAAAAAACTGATTGTAACTATATTTATAAAAAAAGTTTTTTTTTATAGCGTACTGCTGTTAGCAAATGTCTCGAGACAAAGTTTAAATTACTATGTTATATGATATAATTAATGGATGATCTTCCGGGAGTTTTAAGTTCTTTTTTGTTGTAAAGGGAATGACTTTGGAAGCGTTACCAAATTTAAAATCTTTTTTTACATTGATAAAATAGCTACATTTATTTTTTTTATCTAGCAGTAAACTTAATTTTAACAAAAATGAACACACGTAACACCATAATTTTAATGCTGTTTTTTAATTCAATAGCATTCGCTCAAGTTTCAAATGAAACCCACAAAAAACAGATTCAAAATTTAGTACTCGAATCGTTTGATGAAATTTGGTCCAAATTAGAAGCTAAAAACATTGAGAAATACTATACCAAGGAATTCCTGCTTTTGGAACACGGCGAGGTGTGGAATAACGATACCATTGCAAAGTATTTGAATACAGCCAAACTCAATTTACCCATGCCAAAACGAGTAAATACTATTGAAATTATAGACATCAAAGTTTCCAACAAAACGGCTTGGGTGGCCTATCACAACTATGCAACCATTTCTGTTGATGATAAAATTATTAGAAAAGCACATTGGCTTGAAAGCGCTACGGCCATTTTAACTGATAAAGGCTGGAAATTTGATATGCTGCATTCTACTAGAGTGAAAAGTGAGTAAAAAATCATGATCGCAAGAACTATTGCTAAAAAAAGTATTGATTTGCAATTCTTTTCCAAAAAGTTTATGGAGAATGAGATAGGAATAAATTAAAACACACTTAAATTTATAGTTGGATTAAGTACATAATGTAAATCTGCTCGATTCTGGTCAAATCTTAACTCTCTATAGATTTCCTTATAGACCTTTTTAAATAAAACCTATAATGAATAACTACCTATTACTTTTATTTTCTTGTTTTATTTACTCACAATCCACCACAATAAAAGTACTTTCAAGTACTGATAAATTACCTGTTGAAAATACTTTACTATATAGCAATAATAACT
>NZ_MTCA01000111.1:0-9404 GCF_002150205.1 Flavobacterium sp. FPG59
GTATAAATGGTTCACCTGTTTATTTAGGATTTAACCAAAGTAATTATGAAAAGTTAAACGACAGTAGTAAACCTAATAAAAAAGAGTATCTGTACAAAACAACTCAAGAAGAAAGAGAATATTTAGACAACGTATTTAGTGGTAAAAGTGAAGAGTTGAGATATAGCAATCACGATGGTGACTATGAATTATTTTATCCCTACAAAAAAGGCAAAAAAATAATTGTTTTATATTTTTCAGAATATGTAAGATATGGAAAATTAGGCAGTTAAAAAACACGGTCTAGTAGCGGTAAATGAAAACGAGTAGCTTAATAAACAAACAAAATAACACAAATAAATTATAGTGGAGTATTTTAACCAAGAAACAGAAAGAGTAATATTACGAAAGTTAACAATGTCAGACGTTGAAAAATGGACTGGCTTTTTTGTAGATAACCAAATGTTAAAGTATGTTGGTATTGACATGTCAAAATCACCTAATACGCTAGCAACTGAATGGATATCCAAACAATTAGAGCGCTACGAAAATCAAGGACTTGGGCATCTTGCAGCTATTGAAAAAAAATCGGGGGAGTTTATTGGGGTGAGTGGAATTATACCCCGTGAAGTTGATGGCAAAGCCGAAATGGAAATATCGTATTCCTTAAAACAAGAGTTTTGGGGAAAAGGATTTGCCACAGAAATCTCAACACAGTTAAAAAAATTTGGACTTGAAAATAACATTTCAAATCATTTTGTTTCAATAATAGACAAAGAAAACACAGCTTCTATAAACGTAGCTATAAAGAACGGGATGAAGATTTTATCCGAAACTAAATATTTAGGAATGGATGTTTTTATTCTTGGATAAAAGTAAAAATCAACCACCGCAAACTCACACTCTAGTATGAGCTTCTCGCTCATAATGGGTATTAAAGTTTAAAACGATTTTAGTTTGCACCAGTATTTAGTTTTTTTTGAAATATTGAGTTAGTATTTGTGTTCACGAGCGGGACCCTCGCTTTAGCTGGAGTATTAAATTAAATCGTAATTAAAATAGTTTGTTTTTAAACACTTTAATAAATTACTTAAAACATTAAAAATTAGAGATATAAAAATTAAAAAAAATAAACAGATGAGTAGGAAGAATATTTTTGGAATAATTGTTAGTGTAATCGGATTAGCGATGATGGGTTTTGAAATGGGAAAAAACTCAAAAAATGGTGAGAGTAATGCGTTTTTACATTTTGGAGGTTTATTTATTGTTTTCGTAGGAGTTTTTATTGTTAGTTTTAATAAAAAAAAATCCGATAAACAATAATTTCCCTGCGAGTGGGAGAAGGTTCGTTCCGTTCCGTTCACTAAGCTGGCGCGAGCTTCTCGTTCTCAGGCCAAAAACAAAGATGCATTTAAGCTAACAGCAAATTAAAAATACAATTCATTACAAGAATAAATAGCTATGACAAATTGGACGCAAAAAATTCAAGAGATTTTAAATGATAAAACTGAAAACTATACTTCCCAAGAGAAGGCTAATGTTAATTTTGAGTATTTAAAAAATTTACTAATCAAAATTGAAGATAATAATATTCCTGAAAGCGAATTACTTTGCTCAAAAATGGAACAGGTGATTAATGGAATCCAACATAAGACAGCGAATCAAAAAATTCAGTACAAAACAA
This sequence comes from Flavobacterium sp. FPG59, assembly GCF_002150205.1. NCBI lineage: Bacteria > Pseudomonadati > Bacteroidota > Flavobacteriia > Flavobacteriales > Flavobacteriaceae > Flavobacterium > Flavobacterium sp. FPG59. The sequence continues at coordinate 1,664 of NZ_MTCA01000111.1, forward strand.
AAAATTTGAATGACATTACTAATTTACAAACCTTTGTAAAAGAAAACTTCAATTATATCCCAAAAGGTAAATTCAAAAAAAGTTATACCAGTCAGGGTATGGTATTAGGAATGTCAATCGGGATAGCTATTGGTGTTGCTTTAGGGAAAATTGCAATAGGTTTACCAGTAGGTATGTTGTGGGGTTTAGGCATAGGAGGGTTTATTGGTAGTAAAGCGGATCGAAAAGCTGAAATCGAAAATAGAGTGTTGTGAAATAAATAATTTATCCCGATTACAATGATTTTAGTTTATATCAGTCTTTAGATTTTAACGGTATTTACGAAGGGACGCTCTCGCTAGACTTAGGAATTAATTGCAGCAAAAAAGAAAATGCTAAATTGATATTTAGTGCTAACCGCAATTTAGCAACATGTGTGGTTTAGTCTTAATTTAAAGTTTGTTTTGTAACTTTGTGAAATTATAAAATTGAATATTTCGGCTTTTTTAAACCAAAATCCTTTCAAGTACTTGACCTGTAGGAGCTATTCAAAAACATATAAGATAACAAAATCAAGATAAAAAAATAAAATGGAAGACTGTAATATTTTTGAAATATGGGAAGATTATAAATCTTCATTGCTTGGTTATATTCAAAAGAGAGTGGACAATAGTGATGATTCAAAAGATATTCTACAAGATGTTTTGTTAAAAAGTTATCAATTTTGCTCAAAAGGAAAAACGGTTTTACACCTAAAATCATGGCTTTATAAGATAACTCAAAATACAATTATTGATTATTATAAAAAGAATAATAAAAGTATCCCTTTAGAATTTGATATCACGGAAGAAGATGACGAAAGTACTACTATTGGTGAGGCTTCCGATTATATTAAGGCTCTATTAAAGCTCTTACCAGACGAGTATGCAAAACCATTGTATATGTATGATCTTGAAAATATAGACCAAAAAACAATTGCAGAGAGGCTAAATCTAACTTTACCAAATACTAAGTCCCGTATTCAAAGAGGTCGTGTTAAACTAAAAGAACGTTTTTTAGAATGCTGTGTTGTGGCTTTTGATCCTAATGGTGAAATGACAAGTTTTGATATTAAACCAGAATGCAAATTACTTCAAGATGAAAAAGAACGTCTAAAAAAAGGTTAAGTTTTTTTGCATCTTTTTTGATTTTTGGAGTCGTAGTCCATAAAATGAAAAAAGTAATCATTATTGGAGGAGGTTTAAGCGGCTTAACAATTGCATACAATCTTAAAAAACAAAACATCCCTTTTATAATCCTAGAAGCACAAGATAATTTAGGAGGTAGGATAAATACAGTTAGTGGGATATTAAATTCTCCTATGGAAATGGGAGCAACTTGGTTTAATGCTATCCACACAGATTTAATTCAACTTCTAAAAGACTTAGAAATCAACTATTTTCCTCAGCATATTAAAGGGAAAACTATTTTTGAAACCCATTCTTTTCAACCTCCCCAAATATTTTATGTTCCAAATACTGAACAAGCTTCATATCGCGTAAAAGACGGCACTTTTGCCATTATTGAAAAACTTGTTTCAATAATTGGCAAGGAAAATATTCATACACATACAGCTGTTCATAAAATAATTGATAAAGAAGACCATGTTGTACTAATAGATTCTTTGGGAAATTCTTATGAGGCAGAAATTGTAGTTTCGACTATTCCGCCCCAAATACTCATTGAAACCATCCAGTTTGAACCTTCACTACCTTTACAATTAGCTAATCTTATGCCTAAAGTCCAAACTTGGATGAGTGGCTCAATCAAATTTGCTGTAGAATATGAAGCCCCTTTTTGGCTAAAGAATGGTTATTCAGGAACAATATATAGCCAATCTAGCATTGTCGTCGAAGTGTATGACCATTGTAACTATGAAGCCAATAAATTTTCATTAGTAGGATTTTTAAGCGGATCGGCTATTAATTATTCTGTTGAACAAAGAGAACAACTAGTTATCAAACAAATTGAAAATCTTTTTGGAACCATTGTACCCAAATATATTTCATACCATGAGAAAGTTTGGAATAATCAATATATTTTATCTACAAAACCAAATTCTCTGTATGCCCATCAAAATAATGGGCATGACTTATTACAACTTCCCTACATGAATGCCAAACTATTTCTTGCAGGAACAGAAACCTCTTCCATACATCCTGGGTATTTAGAAGGCGCTGTAAGGTCTGCAAATAAGGTGTCTAAAATTATTTTTAAAAAATAACATCTCTTTTTTTGCATCTTTTTTTAAGATGGTCGTCTTAGAGGCATAATTTTTAATTACTAAAATAATTTTATCATGAACACAGGAAACATTCAAAAAAGAGTATTGCTTATTATGTCATCTTATGACGATATGGGAATAAGCGGAAAACAAACAGGAACTTGGTTTACAGAATTAGCTGCACCTTATTACATTCTTACAGATGCAGGTTATGAAGTCGTTTTTGCATCGCCAGACGGTGGTGAAGCACCTATCGATTTGCTAAGTATGAAAGTACCTTTTACAACAGAATACACAGATAAATTTCTAAATGACCCAGTAGCTTTATTTGCAGCAAAACACACTAGAAAATTGCGCAACATTGATTACAACACCTTTGACGCTGTGTTTTTTCCAGGTGGATACGGTTTGTTAACCGATTTAGCTTCTGACCAATTTGTGGTAAAATTAATTAAGGACTTCTATGAGACTAACAGACCAATCGCTATGGTTTGTCATGCACCCGCAATCTTAAGAGATGTAAAACTATCTAATGGTAAATTCTTAGTAGAAGGTAAAAACCTTACTGGTTTTAAAGATGCAGAAGATGCAGAAATTGAATTAGACAAACATTTACTATTCTCTTTAGAGCAAGAACTAAAAGGGAGAGGAGCTAATTACAAAAGTGTAGCCAACTGGGCACCAAATGTAGTAGTTGACGGAGCACTTATGACTGGACAAAGTCCAGCATCAGCAGCACCATTGGCGGAAGCTTTAAGAGATGTTTTGAAAAAATAAATAATTAAAAAAAGTGTAAAGTTGTTTGTTGCTATTAATATCAAGAAACACTTTACACTTTAAATTAAAAGAATAGTTGCATCTTTTTAAAAGCTTATAGTCTTATAGTTATAAAAAAATAAATAATATGACATTACAATTAAACAACTCAAATTTTCAAGAAACCATCAATTCAAATGATGTAGTACTTGTAGATTTTTATGCAGATTGGTGCGGCCCATGTGTTGCATTCAATCCTACATTAGAAGACTTATCAACAGAATTTAGAAATAAAGCAGTGGTAGCCAAAATCAATGTAGATAAAAACCCTGAACTGTCTCAAAGTTTGAATATTAGAAGCATTCCTTCTCTATTTTATTTCAAAAAAGGACAATTAGTAGAAAAACAAAATGGAGCTCAAACAAAAAATCTATTAGCAGAAAAATTAAACAATCTTATTAACAATTAAGCATAAAATGAAAAATTTATTAAAAACATTAGCTTTTGCGTTAATAGTAATGATTGGCTTTTCAGCCAATGCACAAAACACTTCTTACAAAATTAACAAACAAAAGAAAGTAGAAGAAGAAGTCTTGCAAGCCAATAAAAATTGGATTATAAGTTTTAATTCTGGAAATACAATAAAGGTTGCAAACGGCTACACAGAAAATGCTATTATGGTAGCAAAACCATTTGGTACTTTTAATGGCCGAGTGGCTATCGGTGAGTTTTGGACCAAATTTATTCAATCAGGAGCAACAAATTTAATATATACTGATACCAAAGTAAAGGTTATTAATAACAAAAAGGCAATTGTGTCTTCCAATTGGAGTATGAATGTTGGGAAAGGAATCATTACTAATGAGACTTGGGTAAAAATTAATGGAATTTGGGAATTAGAAAAGGACAATTTTGAAGTAAAAGAACAATTCAAAAGCAAAAATTAAATGTTACCTATATTCTAAATCAATAACGAGACTCAATTATATTTAAAGCGTTAAGCATAAATAAAGATAGCCTACAAAGTGAGATTTTACATGTTGGCGAATTACAGATTCGGTCTAATAGATTAAAAATCCAAAACTGTCTCAACGTTTTAATATTAACAGTATTCCTTTTTTATTTTACTTCAAAAAACAACAATTAGTTGAAAACAAAATGGAGCTCAAACAAAGACTTCATTAACAGAAAAATTAAACAATCTTATCAATAATTAAATAGAAAAAAATGAAAAATTTATTAAAAACAGTAGCATTCGCATTATTACTAGCAGTTGGCTTTTCAGCCAATGCACAAAACACTTCATTCAAAGTGAATAAACAAAAAAGAGTCTTGTTAGTTATGTCTTCTTATGATGATATGGGTATAAGCGGCAAACAAACAGGAACTTGGTTTACTGAATTAGCAGCACCTTATTACATTTTAACAGATGCAGGTTATGAAGTGGTTTTAGCCTCTCCAGATGGTGGCGAAGCTCCTATTGATTTACTGAGTATGAAAGTGCCTTTTACCACAGATTACACAGGGAAATTTTTAAAAGACCCAGTGGCTTTGTTTGCAGCAAAACATACAAGAAAACTTAGAAATATTGACTATAATATGTTTGACGCTGTATTTGTTCCTGGAGGTTATGGTTTGTTAACAGATTTAGCTTCAGATCAACACCTTATCAAGTTGATTAAAGACTTTTACGAAACGAATCGTCCAATAGCTATGGTTTGTCATGCACCAGCTATCTTAAGAGATGTAAAATTAACCAATGGAGAATATTTGGTAAAAGGCAAAAATCTTACTGGATTTAAAGATGCAGAAGATGCTGAAATCGAATTAGACAGATTGTTATTGTTTTCTCTAGAGCAAGAACTAAAAGGAAGAGGAGCTAATTACAAAAGTGTAGCCAACTGGGCACCTAATGTAGTGGTAGATGGAGCTCTTATGACTGGTCAAAGTCCAGCATCTGCTGCACCATTGGCGGAAGCTTTGAGAGATAGATTGAAAAAATAACATATGGCAAATTAAAACATAAGGGTAAGAGCAAGAAGTCTTACCCTTTTTTAAAATTTTAATATCAACATGAAAAATTTAATTAAATCAATAATATTATTAGTGTTTCTAATAGTTGGGCTTTCAACACATGCACAAGGTTATGACTTGAATGATCCTAATTTAATATTTAAAGACAATAAAGGAAATATACAAACAAGAGAATGGGTAAGTGAATTATTTAAAAAAGGAAGTGTTTCCGTAAGACAAAAAAAGAATACAGATGGCAAAACTGAAATGACATTTAATCTAATAAGTAAAAAAGAAGTAGAAGAAAACAAAAAAAGAGAAAGCGATGGAATTGAAAAGCTAAAAAATACAAAATTTCCAGATTTCAATCTCTCAACTGTTGATGGAAAAAAAGTATCCAATAAAGACTTGGAGGGAAAAATTGTCGTTTTTAACTTTTGGTTTACAACTTGTGGACCATGTGTTACCGAAATGCCAGAATTAAATAAAATAGCAGAAAAGTACAAGGATAATAAATCAGTTATGTTCATAGCTCCGAGTTTTGAGGAAAATGAAATGATAAAAAAATTCTTAAAAAGAAAATCATTTGATTTTAAAATAGTAGCTCGCTCTACAGAACTAAATAAAAAACTAGGCATATTAAGTTATCCAGTAACCATAATAACTGATAAAATGGGTATTATCAAAGAAGTTATTTACAGTGGAGAAAATATTATTGAAAAGCTAGACAAATTCTTATATGAAAATATTTAAGTTTTTGAATGAAATTGATATAGATAAACTAACTAAAACATCTTTAGTCTTTAAAGTTATGTATCATTAAAAAAGTTAAACTAGTCATGAAAATAATAAATTAAATATCACCCATGATAGAATGACATACCAGTTAACAAAATAACTTCAACAGTACACAAAATATTTCTCGAAATAAACAATATAAAAATAAATCATGAAAAATGAATTAGACAGAAGATCATTCCTTACAAAAGCGGGAATGCTTACAGGAGCTTCATTAGTAATGCCAAAAACGTTATTTGCGGCACCTAATGAAAAAGAAAAACTAGTCTCTTTAAAAAGTGCGCAAGGTGATGGTTTTTACACAAAAAAACTTGGAAATAAAGAAATTACGGTAATTCGTGATGGTTCACTTTATTTTCCTGATGGATTTTTTGCACAAGAGGCAAAAGAATCTCAATTGAAAAAAATTGCAGCTAATAATGGTTTCTTGACCGATACTACATCAGTACAGGTAAATGCTCTTGTAATTAAAGATTCTAATGGTGTTACATTAATTGATGCTGGAACTAGCAAAGGAATTTATGATACGGTAGGTAATTTTTTAACCAATTTCCAAAAAGCAGGATTCAAGCCATCCGAAGTAAATAGAATTGTTCTAACCCATTTGCATTTTGACCATTTTGGTTATTTATTTGATAAAGAAGGTACCGCAATTTTTCCAAATGCAGAAATAATATTATCCGAAGCAGAATATAATTTTTGGAATAATGGAACTCCTAATTTATCAAATGTAACTGCAGATCAAGGAACAAAAGATTTTTTCATTTCCTCTGCAAAAGAAGTTATAAAAAACATGAAAAAACAATTTACAGTAAAAAATCATGGTCAAGAAGTAGCTCCTGGACTGAACATGTTAGCAGCGCCAGGACATACACCAGGGCATTTTGCTGTTGAAATGGATGGTTTTGTTTATTTGGCAGATACTTTTGTGCATCCATGGTTGCACCTTGCTCATCCAGAATGGTCTTCAAAAGCAGATGTGGATCCAACCTCTGTTAAAGCCTCAAGAAAAAGAATTTTAGATAAAGTTTCCAATGAAAATTTATTGGTAGCTGGAGCACACACCAATTTTCCAGGTTTTGGTAGAATCGTTAAAAATGGTAAAGGTTATGACTGGAAAGATATTCCATTTGAATGGAAATAATAATTAAAAACTATTTTATGATGTATAATAAAGAAAAATTTGATCTCCAAGCCTCTAGATTTGGAATTATTTTAGGTCTCTTTGGCCTAGGCAATATTTGGAAACTAATTAACTTGCCTTATGTTGATAATAAGTTAATTAGTGAGACAATTATGTTTATTGTATTTTTATTATGGGGTCTATTTGTCATGCTATACATCATAAAATGGGTTTTTAATTTTAAAGACTCAATTGAGGAATTTAAACATCCCATTAAAAATAATTATATTGGTCTATTGGGTGTAACAATGATTTTAAATGCAACTACAATTTTCATTTATTATCCACTTTTAGGAAAATCTTTATTTGTATTAGGATTGATTCTTCAATTAGGCTATGGTGTTGTATTTACAGAACAAACTTGGAAAAATCATTATGAATTAAATTTCATAACACCTTCTTTATATATTCCAACAGTTGCGGGTAATTTTGTGTCTGCAATGGTAGCGGGGATGTTTCATTATTATACCTTAGGGTATTTTTTTCTTGGAGTAGGTTTTTTTTCATGGCTTTCTTTAGAGTCTATCATAATGAATCGTTTAAAAAAAGAAAAATTTCCATTAGAATATAAACCAACGTTAGGAATTATGATGGCTCCTCCTGCAATAGCATGCGCAGCTTGTTTGGCTTTAAATCTTGGTGAAATTAATATCATAATTAAATGTCTTTTAGGATATGCATTATTTCAGCTACTTGTTTTTTTCAAAATATTTATAAGTATTTTAAAAGAACCATTTACTCTATCCTTT